>NZ_JBVHLF010000075.1:0-14495 GCF_055559155.1 Kitasatospora sp. NPDC024654 | reverse complement strand
CTCCCCCCCCCACCCCCCCTCTTCCTCCCCCCCCCCCCCCCCCCCCGCCCCCCCCCCCCCCCCCCCCCCCCCCCCCCCCCGCCGCGTGCCGTACGCCCCCCCCCGCACGGCACGCGCCGCGCCGCTCAGCCGGCCAGGGCCCGCAGCCGGTCGGTGATCTCGCCCAGCACCGCCTGCTGCTGGGTGGCCAGGTAGAAGTGGCCGCCGGGGAAGACCCGCAGCGTGAACCCGCCGGTGGTCTCCTCCGCCCACGCCTTGGCCTCCTCGACGGTGGACTTGGGGTCGTCGTCGCCGATCAGCACCACGACCGGGCTGCTCAGCGGGCCGCCCGCCGGGCGCTGGTAGGTCTCGATCGCCCGGTAGTCGTTGCGGATCGCCGGCAGGATCATCCGCAGGATCTCCTCGTCACCCAGCAGCGCGGTGTTGGTTCCACTGAGCGACTTGAGCTCAGCCACCAGGCCGTCGTCGTCGCGCTGGTGCACGAACTCGGCGCGGTGGGTGCCCGGGCCGCGCCGCCCGGAGGCGAAGAGGACCGCCGCGGGACGCCCGTCGGCCTCCAGCCGACGGGCCAGCTCGAAGCCCAGGACCGCGCCCATGCTGTGGCCGAACAGGGCCAACGGCTTGTCGTCCAGCTCGCCGAGCGCCCGGTACACCTGGTCCGCCAGCTCGGCGACGGTGCCGATGCTCGGCTCGGAGCGGCGGTCCTGACGGCCCGGGTACTGCACCGCGAGCACCTCGATCTCCGGGGCCAGCGCGGCCGAGACCGGGAAGTAGAAGCTGGCCGAACCGCCCGCGTGCGGGAGGCAGAGCAGGCGGACCTTGGCGTCCGGGGCCGGGTGGAAGCGGCGGATCCACAGGTCGTACTCGGCGCTGGTGATGGTCATCGGATTTGTCTCGTCCTTCTCTCGTCGTGCTGAGTGGTCTGTGGGAGTGGCGGCCGCCCCGGCCCGTCGGGGGCTGGGCCGGAGCGTCGGCGGTCGCGCCGGGCGGGGGTCGCCCGCCCGGCGCCGTTGGTGGCGCGAGGCGTCAGCCCACCGAGCGCAGCCACTGGTCGATCAGCTCGGCCGTGGTGGCGGCGTGCTCCTCCATCACGGTGAAGTGGTCGCCCGGGCCGTCCACCGCGGTGTGCGGCAGCGGCCAGGACGCCCCCGCCGCGCCCGCCGGCACCTCGCCGGCGCCCGTGGTGTCCGGGGCGGTGAGCGCCTCGGCGGCCTTGAGCAGCAGGGTCGGCGCGGTGATCGCGGCAGGCCGCCAGCCGGCGAACAGCCGCAGGTAGCCGCCCATCGCGGTGAGCCTGGTGTCGTCCATCGGGACGTATCCGCCCTCGCGGGCGAGCATCGCGCCGGTCAGCGCGGGCAGCACCGCCGCCGCGGCGTCCAGGCCGCCCGCCTCGCCGGTGTCGGCGCCCGCCTCGCCACCGTCGGCGAAGGCGTAGGTGTCCACCAGGACGACCCCCTCCGGGCGGGCGCCCAGCTCTTCCAGCCGGCCCGCGACCGCCTGGGCCAGCAGGCCGCCGGTCGAGTGGCCGAGCAGGACGAACGGGGCTCCCGCGGTGGCCCGCAGGACCGCCCGCGCGCCCAGTTCGAGCATCGCCTGAGCCGTCTCGGGCAGCGACTCACCCTCCAGGAAGCCCGGCAGCGGCATCGCCAGGACGCTGCGCCGGCCGCGGAAGGCCGCCGCGATCCGGGCGTACTGGTGCGGGCCGGAGATCGCCAACAGCGAGGGCAGGCAGACCAGGACGGGCTGCTCGGGCCCCTCCGCCAGGTGCAGCGGCTCCGGTAGCAGCTCGGTCACCGACTCCGCCGCGAAGACCGGCCGGAAGCGCGAGGCGGCGAAGAGCAGGGCCATGAACTCCTGGCTGCGCCCGCTCTCGGCGGCCGTGCGCAGCATCGCCCCGATGGTGCCGACCGGCCGACTCTCCGGAACCGCTCCCAGCACGGCGGGAGCGTCCGCCGACGCCAGCTGCTCGCGCAGCCGGACGGCCAGCCGCCGCGGGGTGGGGTGGTCGAAGAGCAGCGTGGCCGGCAGCCGCAGACCGGTCGCCAGGGCCAGCCGGTTGCGCAGCTCCACCGAGGTCAGCGAGTCGAAGCCGAGCTCCAGGAAGCCGCGTTCGGTGTCCACCGCCTCCGGGCTCGGGTGCCCGAGCGCGGCGGCGGCGTGGGCGCGCACCAGGTCGAGCAGGACGGCCTCCCGTTCCTGCTCGGTCCGGCCGGCGAGCCGCTCGGCCAGCGCGCCGGCCGACTCCTGCTCGCCGGCCGCCGCCCGGCGCACCGGCACCCGCAGCAGGCCGCGCAGCAGCGCCGGCAGCTGCCCGGTCGCGGCGGCGTGGGCGCGCAGGCCGGCCAGGTTGAGCTTGACCGGCACCAGCAGGGTCTCGTCCAGCGCGCCGGCGGCGTCGAACAGCGCCAGGCCCTCCGCGGTGGAGAGCGGCGCCACACCGCCACGAGCCATCCGCTGCCGGTCCGCCTCGGCCAGGTCGCCGGTCATGCCGCTGCTCTCGGCCCACAGGCCCCAGGCCAGCGAGGTCGCCGGCAGGCCGTGGGCCCTCCGGTGCTCGGCGAGCGCGTCCAGGAAGGCGTTGGCAGCGGCGTAGTTGGCCTGACCGGGACCGCCCAGGACACCGGCCACCGAGGAGAACAGCACGAAGGCGTCCAGCTTCTGATCCACAGTCAGTTCGTGCAACAGCCAGGCCGCGTCGACCTTGGGACGCAGCACCCGGTCCACTCGCTCGGGGGTGAGCGAGACCACGGCTCCGTCGTCGAGCAGGCCGGCCGCGTGCACCACGGCGGTCAGCGGGTGCTCGGCCGGCACCGCGGCGAGCAGCTCGGCCATCGCCGTCCGGTCGGCCGCGTCGCACGCCGCGAACCGCACCTCGGCGCCGAGTTCGGCCAGCTGGTGCTTCAACTCGGCCGCACCGTCGGCGGTTTCACCGCGCCGGGAGACCAGCAGCAGGTGCCGCACGCCGTGTTCGGCGACCAGGTGGCCGGCCAGCAGGCGGCCCAGCGAGCCGCTGGCGCCGGTGAGCAGCACCGTGCCGGAAGGGTTCCAGGCGGCCCGGCCGGGCTCGGCCGGCTGGGCGGGGAGGGCCACCCGGGTCAGCCGGGGAGCCAGGATCCGCCCGGCCCGGACGGCGAGTTGGGGCTCGTCGAGGGCGAGTGCGGCGGGCAGCACCCGGGCGGAGTCCTCGTGCTCGTCCAGGTCGATCAGGACGAACCGGTCGGGGTTCTCGGTCTGCGCGGAGCGGACCAGGCCCCAGACGGCGGCCGACGGGAGGTCGGCCACCTCCTCCCCCGGTCGGGCGGCCACGGCGCCGCGGGTGACCAGCACCAGCCGCGCGTCGGCCGTACACTCCTGCGCGAGCCAGTGCTGGACCAGCTCCAGCACCCGGTGCGCCGCCTGGTGCGCCGCCCGCGCGACGTCCAGGCCCTGGTCGGCGAGCCGCGGGCAGCGGGCCAGGACGATCCGCGGCATCGGCGCGCCCGCGGCGACCGCCGCCGCCAGCGCGGCCGGGTCGGCGTGGACGACCGCGCCGGCTCCGCCGCCGTGGTCCCCGTGGTCCGGGCCGAGCAGCGCCCAGTCCGGGCCGCCGGCGACGGGCTCGGCGGACGCCGGCACGGTGACCCACTCCCGGCCGAACAGCGCGTCGCCCACGCCGCCACCGGCGGCGCCGAGTTGCTCGGGCGAGACCGGGCGCAGCGCGAGCGAGTCGACGGCCGCCACCGCCGCGCCGGCGGCGTCGGCCAGTTCCAGCGCCACCGCGTCCTCACCCACCGGCCGGATCCGCGCCCGCAGTTCGGACGCGCCGGTGGCGTGCAGGCGCACCCCGCTCCAGGCGAACGGCAGGCGCCCGCCACCGGTGTCCGCGAGGATCCCGCCGAGGGCCAGGGTGTGCAGCGCGGAGTCGAGCAGGGCCGGGTGCAGCCCGAAGGCCGCGGCCTGCGCCCGGTGGTCCTCGGGCAGCGCCAGCTCGGCGAAGAGCTCGTCAGCGCGCCGCCAGACGGCCCGCACGCCCCGGAAGGCCGGACCGTAGGCGAAGCCGAGCGTGGCGAAGCCGTCGTAGAGGCCCTCCACCGGGACGGGCTCGGCACCGGCCGGCGGCCACTCGGCCAGCGCGAACTCCGGAGCGGGCGAACCCGCGACCAGTTCGCCGGTGGCGTGCCGGGTCCACGACAGGTCGAGCGGAGCGTCCTCGAGCCGCGAGTGCAGGCTGAACCGGCAGCGCCCGGAGGCGTCCGGCGCGCCCACGGTCACCTGCACCAGCACCCCGCCGCGCTCGGGCAGCACCAGCGGCGCCTCCAGGGTCAGCTCCTCCAGCCGGTCGCAGCCGGCCTGGTCGCCGGCCCGGATCGCCAGCTCCACGAAGGCCGTGCCGGGCAGCAGGACCGCGCCCATCACGGCGTGGTCGGCCAGCCACGGGTGGGTGTCCAGGGCGAGCCGACCGGTGAAGAGGTGGCCGTCGGCGTCCGCCAGGGTCAGGCAGGCACCGAGCAGCGGGTGGTCCGCCGCGCCCAGGCCGGCCGAGGACACGTCCCCGAACGTCCCGGCGAACGGCTTGGGCCAGTAGCGCTCGCGCTGGAAGGCGTAGGTGGGCAGGTCGACGCGCCGAGCGCCGGCGAGGCCGGCCGACCAGTCGAGCTTGACGCCGCGCACGTACAGGCGGGCGAGGGCGCCGGTGAACGTCTCCGCCTCCGCGCGGTCGCGCCGCAGCACCGGCGCGAAGTGCGCCTCCCCGGTCACGCAGTCCTGGCCGAGGGCGCTGAGGGTGCCGTCCGGGCCGAGCTCCAGGAAGGTCCGCACGCCCTCGTTCTCCAAGGTCGCGACCGCCTCGCCGAAACGCACGGCCTCGCGCACGTTGCGCACCCAGTACTCGGGCGCGGTCGGGTCCGCGGACTGGTCGAGGGTGGAGACGATCGGGATCCGCGGGGCGTGGTACTCCAGGGTCTCCGCGAGGGCCCCGAACTCGGCCAGCATCGGGTCCATCAGCGGCGAGTGGAACGCGTGACTGACGGTCAGCCGCTTGGTCCTGCGGCCCTCGGCGGCCAGCTTCTCGGCCACCTCCAGCACCGCCTGCTCGACGCCGGAGAGCACCACGGCCAGCGGGCCGTTGACCGCGGCGATGCCCACCTCGTCCCCGTGACCGGCCAGCAGCGGCAGCACCTCGTCCTCGGCCGCCTGCACCGCCACCATCGCGCCACCGGCCGGCAGTGCCTGCATCAACCGGCAGCGGGCCGCGACCAGGGTCGCCGCGTCCGCCAGCGACAGCACGCCCGCGGCGTGCGCGGCGGCCAGCTCGCCGACCGAGTGGCCGGACAGGAAGTCCGGCTTCACGCCCCACGACTCGACCAGGCGGAAGAGCGCCACCTGGAGGGCGAAGAGCGCGGGCTGGGTGTAACCGGTCTCGTCGATCCGCTCGCCGGTGAAGACGATCTCCTTCAGCGGCCGGTCCAGGTGCCGGTCCAGCTCCGCGCACACGGCGTCGAAGGCCGCCGCGAACACCGGGAACGCCGCGTACAGCTCGGCGCCCATCCCGGCCCGTTGACCGCCCTGGCCGGCGAAGAGGAACGCGGTGCGACCAGCCGAACCGGCCTGCCCGGCCACCACCCGGGGTGCCGACACCTCGGCGCGGGCAAGCGCCCGCAGCGCGCCGAGCAGCTCCTCGCGGTCGGCACCGATCACCGCCGCCCGCTGCTCGAAGGCGGCCCGGGAGGTCACCAGCGAGTAGGCGACGTCGGCCGTGTCCACCGCGGGCTCGGCGTCCAGCCAGGCCAACAGTCGCTCGGCCTGGTCCCGCAGGGCCGGCTCCGAGCGGGCCGACAACACCCACGGCACCACCGCCCCGGAGGCGACGGGGGCGGCGGGAGCGGCCGGCGCCACGGGCTCGGGCGCCTGCTCGATGATCACGTGCGCGTTGGTCCCGCTGAACCCGAACGACGACACGCCCGCCCGGCGCGGCTCGTCGGTCCGCGGCCACTCCCGCTGCTCGGTCAGCAGCTCGACCGCGCCCGCCTCCCAGTCCACGTGCGGGGTCGGCTCGCTGACGTGCAGGGTGCGCGGCAGCACACCGTGCCGCATCGCCATCACCATCTTCATGATCCCGGCCGCACCCGCCGCCGCCTGGGTGTGGCCCAGGTTCGACTTGATCGAGCCCAGCCAGAGCGGCCGCTCGGCGCTGTGCTCCCGCCCGTAGGTGGCCAGCAGGGCCTGTGCCTCGATCGGGTCGCCCAGCGGCGTCCCGGTGCCGTGCGCCTCGACCACGTCGACCTGAGCGGCCGACAGCCCGGCGTTCGCCAGCGCCTGCTTGATCACCCGCTGCTGGGCCGGGCCGTTGGGAGCCGTCAGACCGTTGCTCGCGCCGTCCTGGTTGACCGCGCTGCCGCGCACGATCGCCAGCACCGGGTGACCGTTGCGGCGCGCGTCGGAGAGCCGCTCCACCAGCAGCATGCCCACGCCCTCGGCCCAGCTGGTCCCGTCCGCGTCGGCGGAGAACGCCTTGCACCGGCCGTCGGCGGCCAGCCCGCGCTGGCGGCTGAACTCGACGAACGGCGCCGGCGAGGCCATCACCACCGAACCGCCGGCCAGCGCCAGCGAGCACTCACCGGACCGCAGGGCCTGGGCGGCCAGGTGCAGCGCGACCAGCGAGGAGGAGCAGGCGGTGTCGATGGTCACCGCCGGGCCCTCCAGCCCGAAGGTGTACGAGACGCGGCCGGAGGCCACGCTGCTGGAGCTGCCGGTGCCGACGTAGCCCTCCAGGGCGTCCGCCGAGGTCATCAGCAGTGGACCGTAGTCGCCGTACATCACACCGGCGAAGACGCCGGTGCGGCTGCCCCTGAGGGTGGCCGGGTCGATGCCGGCCCGCTCGAACGCCTCCCAGGAGGTCTCCAGCAGCAGCCGGTGCTGCGGGTCGACCGAGACCGCCTCGCGCGGCGAGATCCCGAAGAAGGCCGGGTCGAACCCGGCGGCGTCGTGCAGGAAGCCGCCCTCCCGGGTGTAGGAGGTGCCGGGCTGCTCCGGGTCGCTGTGGTAAAGCGCCTCCAGCGGCCAGTCACGGTCGGTGGGGAAGCCGGAGACCCCGTCCACCCCGTCCACCACCAGGCGCCACAGGTCCTCGGGCGAGGTCACCCCGCCCGGGTAGCGGCAGGCCATGCCGATGATCGCGATCGGATCGTCGTCCGTCGCCGCCACGGCGACGGCGGCGACGGTGGCGGGCAGCGAGCCCAGCAGCTCCTCGCGCAGCAGCTCGGCCAGGGCGGCCGGGTTCGGGTAGTCGAACACCAGGGTGGCCGGCAGCCGCAGGCCGGTGACCACGTTCAGGCGGTTGCGCAGCTCGACGGCGGTCAGCGAGTCGATGCCGAGGTCCTTGAACGCCCGGTCGCCCTCCACCGCGTGCGCGCCGGCATAGCCCAGCACCCCGGCGGCCTCGGCACGCACCAGCTCCAGCAGCGCCGCCTCGCGGTCGGCCTCCGGCAGGGCGGCGAGCCGCTGCGCCAGCTCCGAGGCGCCCGCCCCGGCCGCGGCCTGCGCCGCGCGGCGCACCGGCACCCGCACCAGGCCGCGCAGCAGCGGGGGCAGCAGGCCCGCCTCGGCTTGGGCGCGCAGCCCGGCCAGGTCCAGGTGGATCGGCACCAGCGCGGCCCGTTCGGTGGCCAGCGCCGTGTCCAGCAGGGCCAGGCCCTCCTCGGCGGTCAGCGCGCCGACCCCGCCACGGGCCATCCGCCGCACGTTCGAACTGTCCAACTCGCCCGCCATGCCGCCGTCCTCGGCCCACAGGCCGAAGCCCAACGAGGTGGCGGGCAGGCCGGCCGCGCGCCGCAGCCGGGCCAACGTGTCCAGGAAGGCGTTGGCGGCCGCGTAGTTGGCCTGCCCCGCGGTGCCGAAGGTGCCGGCCGCGGAGGAGAACAGCACGAAGGCGGAGAGGGTCTGATCCTTCGTCAGTTCGTGCAAGTGCCAGGCGGCGTCCACCTTGGGGCGCAGCACGGTGTCGATCCGCTCGGGGGTGAGCGAGGAGATGACGCCGTCGTCCAGCACGCCCGCGGTGTGCACCACCGCGGTCAACGGGTGCTCCAGCGAGTCGAGCAGCGCCGCCAGCGCGGCACGGTCGGAGACGTCGCAGGCGGCGAGCGCCACCTGGGCGCCCAGCTCGCCGAGTTCGGCCGCCAGCTCGGCGGCACCGGGCGCCTGCGCGCCGCGCCGGGAGACCAGCAGCAGCCGGCGCGCACCGTACGCGGTCACCAGGTGCCGGGCCACCAGGGCACCCAGCGAACCGGTCGCACCGGTCACCAGCACCGTGCCTTCCGGGTCGACGGCCGGCAGCGACTCCTCGGCCGCGACCGGCTCGCGCACCAGCCCGGGCGCGTGGGCGACACCGGCGCGCAGCGCGAGCTGCGGCTCCCCGGTGTCGACGGCCCGCGCCAGGGCGCCCAGCGAGGCGGTCTCCTCGTCCAGGTCCACCAGCACGATCCGGCCCGGGTTCTCCGCCTGCGCGGACCGCACCAGTCCCCAGACCGCGGCGGACGGCAGGTCGGTGACCTCGTCACCGGTGCCGGCCACGACCGCGCCGCGGGTCAGCACGACCAGCCGGCTGTCGGCGAGTGCCTCCTCGGCCAGCCACTGCTGGACCAGGGCGAGCACCTGGTGGACGCGCCGGTGCGTGGTCGCGGCGATGTCGTCCCCGGCCTCGGACTCGGCCGGCCCGCCGAGCGCACCGACGGCGGCGACCAGGGTCCGCGGCGCCGGGGCGCCGTCGTGGACCGCCGCGAGCAGGGCCTCCAGGCCGGCGTGCGCGGCGACCCCGTCCAGGCCGAGGCCGTCGGCGGCGCCGAGCAGGGCCCACGACTCGACGCCGGCGCGCGCCGGGTGAACCTCCGGCAGCGGCAGGGACATCCAGTCCAGCCGGAACAGCGCGTCGTGGTGGGCCGTGCGGCTCGCCGCCAGCTGCTCCGTCGCCACCGGGCGCAGCACCAGCGACTCCACCGAGGCCACCGGTGCGCCGGTGCCGTCGGCGAGCGTCAGCGCCACGGTGTCGGGGCCCTGCGGCGCGATCCGCACCCGCAGGGCGACCGCGCCGGCCGCGTACAGCGAGACGCCCGACCAGGCGAACGGCAGCCGGGCCTGACCGGTGTCCGCCAGGATGCCGCCGAGACCGATGGCGTGCAGCGAGGCGTCCAGCAGCGCCGGGTGCAGACCGAAGAAACCCGCCTCGGTGCGGCTCTCCTCCGGCAGCTCGACCTCGGCGAAGAGCTCCCCACCGTGCCTCCAGGCGGCGCGCAGGCCCTGGAAGACCGGGCCGTAGCCGTAGCCGGCGGCCGCGAAGCCGTCGTAGAGCGCCTCGACCTCGACCGGCTCGGCACCGGCCGGGGGCCAGGCGGCGAGCTCGGCGGCCGGCACCACGGTGCCGCCGGGGGCGAGCACACCGGTGGCGTGCCGGGTCCACGGCTCTGCCCCGGCCTGGAGGCTGGAAGGTGCCCCCACGGCCAGCGCGTCCTCGAGCTGGGAGTAGAGGTTGACGGTGCGACGGCCGGAGTCGTCCGCGGTACCGACCCAGAGCTGCACCCGCACCGCGCCCTTGGCGGGCAGGAACAGCGGCGCCTCCAGCGAGAGCTCGTCCAGACGGCCGCAGCCCACCTGGTCACCCGCGCGGATCGCCAGCTCCACGAAGGCGGTACCGGGCAGCAGCACGGTGCCGCTCACCGCGTGGTCGGCCAGCCACGGGTGGCTGTCCAGCGCGAGCCGGCCGGTGAACAGGTGGCCGTCGGCATCGGCGAGCGCGAGCGAGGCGCCCAGCAGCGGGTGGTCGGCGGCGCCCAGACCGGCGGAGGCGACGTCGCCGACCCAGCCGGTCAGCGGGCGGGGCCAGAAGTACTCCTGCTGGAAGGCGTAGGTGGGCAGGTCGACGCGCCGGGCATCGGTGCCGGCGAAGACCGCCTCCCAGTCCAGCTTGGCGCCCCGGGTGTGCAGCTGAGCGAGGGCGGTGGTGAAGCTCTCCGCCTCGGCGCGGTCGCGGCGCAGCACCGGTACGAACACCGCGTCCTCGGTGACGCACTCCTGGCCGAGCGCGGTCAGGGTGCCGTCCGGGCCGAGCTCCAGGAAGGTGCGGACACCCCGGCCCTCCAGGGTCGCGACGGCGTCGCGGAAGCGCACGGCCTCGCGGACGTGGCGCACCCAGTAGTCGGGGGTGGTGAGGTCGGCCTCCTGGTCCAGCGTCGAGACGATCGGGATCCGCGGCGCGTGGAAGGTCAGACCCGCCACGACCGTGCGGAACTCCTCCAACATCGGCTCCATCAACGGCGAGTGGAACGCATGGCTCACCGTGAGCCGCTTCGTCTTGCGCCCCTGCTTGGCCAGCTTGCCCGCGACCTCCAGCACGGCCGCCTCGGCGCCCGAAAGCACCACCGAGGACGGACCGTTGACCGCCGCGAGACCCAACTCGGCCTCCCGGCCCGCGAGCAGCGGCAGCACCTCGTCCTCGGCCGCCCGCACCGCCACCATCGCACCATCAGTGGGCAGTTGCTGCATCAACCGACCACGCGCCGCCACCAGCTTCGCCGCGTCCGCCAGCGACAACACACCCGCCACATGCGCGGCAGCGATCTCACCGATCGAATGCCCCGCCAGGAAGTCCGCCCGCACGCCCCACGACTCCACCAGACGGAACAGCGCCACCTCGACCGCGAACAACGCCGGCTGCGTGCAAGCCGTCTCGTCGATCCCCTCCCCGGCGAAGACGACATCCTTCAACGGACGGCCCAAGTGCCCGTCCAGCTCCGCGCAGACCGCGTCGAACGCCTCGGCGAACACCGGGAACGCCTCGTACAACTCCGCACCCATACCGGCCCGCTGGCTGCCCTGACCGGCGAACAGGTAGGCCGTGCGGCCCGACGTACCGACCCGTCCGGTGGCCACCCGGGCCGCCGACTCGCCGCGAGCCAGCGCCTCCAGGCCACGCCGCAGCTCGTCGGGCCCGGCGCCGACCACGGCCGCCCGGTGCTCGAAGGCCGCCCGGGTCGTGGCCAGCGAGAAGCCGACATCCGCCGGGTCCGCCTGCGCCCCGCCGTCCAGGTGGCTCAGCAGCCGCTCGGCCTGCCCGCGTAGCGCGTCCGCCGTGCGGCCGGACAGCACCCACGGCACCAGCGGGGTCCGTCCGCCGACCGCGGGCCGCTCCTCGCCGGCCTCCGGAGCCTCCTCCGCCGGTGCCTGCTCCAGGATGATGTGCGCGTTGGTGCCACTGAAGCCGAAGGACGACACCGCCGCGCGGCGCGGCTCGCCGCTCTGCGGCCACTCACGGGCCTCGGTCAGCAGCTCCACCGCGCCCTCGGTCCAGTCCACGTGCGTGGACGGCTCGGTGACGTGCAGGGTCTTCGGCAGCACGCCGTGCCGCATCGCCATGACCATCTTCATGATCCCGGCGGCGCCGGCGGCGGCCTGGGTGTGCCCCAGGTTCGACTTGATCGAGCCGAGCCAGAGCGGCCGGCCCGCCGGGCGTCCTTGGCCGTAGGTGGCCAGCAGCGCCTGTGCCTCGATCGGGTCACCCAGGGTGGTACCGGTCCCGTGCGCCTCGACCACGTCGACCTGGTCACTGGTGAGGGCGGCTCCGGCGAGCGCCTGCTTGATCACGCGCTGCTGCGAGGGGCCGTTGGGGGCGGTCAGACCGTTGCTGGCACCGTCCTGGTTGACCGCGCTGCCGCGCACGATCGCCAGCACCGGGTGCCCGTTGCGGCGCGCGTCGGAGAGCCGCTCCACCAGCAGCATGCCCACGCCCTCGCCCCAGCCGGTGCCGTCCGCGTCGTCCGAGAACGCCTTGCACCGGCCGTCGGTCGCCAACCCGCGCTGGCGACTGAACTCCACGAAGGTGCCCGGCGTCAGCATCACGGTCACACCACCGGCCAGCGCCAGCGTCGACTCACCCGACCGCAGCGACTGGCAGGCCAGGTGCAACGCCACCAGCGACGACGAGCAGGCGGTGTCGATCGTCACCGCCGGGCCCTCCAGGCCCAGCGTGTAGGACACCCGGCCCGAGGCGATGCTCGCCGAGGTGCCGGTGCCGACCTGGCCCTCCAGGCCCTCGACCGACTGCTGTAGCAGCACGCCGTACTCGTTGTACATCACACCGACGAAGACACCCGTCCGGCTGCCCTTGAGCATGGCCGGGTCGATGCCCGCCCGCTCGAACGCCTCCCAGGAGGCCTCCAGCAGCAAGCGGTGCTGCGGGTCCATCGACATCGCCTCACGCGGGCTGATGCCGAAGAACGCCGGGTCGAACGCCCCCGCGCGGTGCAGGAAGCCACCCTCACGGGAGTAGGACGTGCCCGGGTGGTCCGGGTCCGGGTGGTACAGGTTCTCGACATCCCAGCCGCGGTCCTCCGGGAAGAAGGAGACCGCGTCCCGCCCGTCGGCCACCAGGTCCCACAGGCCCTCGGGCGAGGCCACCCCGCCCGGGAACCGGCAGGCCATGCCGACGATCGCGATCGGCTCCTGTTCGCCGTCCTCGTACTCCTTCAGTCGGCGGCGCGTCTCGTGGAGATCCGCCGTCACCCGCTTCAGGAAGTACCGCAGCTTCTCCTCGGCCGCCATCTCAGCCGGCATGTCAGGTCACCTCTCGGGGATGTTGCAGAAAGATCGGACGGTGGTCAGGAGATGCCGAATTCCTTGCCGATGAAGTCGAAGAGGTCGTCATCGGTGGCCTCGTCGAGCTGCTCGGCGACGACGGCCTCCTCCTCGGCCGTGACCTGCTGGTCGTTCCACCGGGCGAGCAGTGCCTGCAGGCGGCCGGCGATCCGCAGGTGGCCCTCGCCGTCCGGCACCGCGCCCAGCAGCGCGGCTTCCAGCCGGTCCAGCTCGGCCAGCAGCGGCACGACCGCCTGGGCCGGGTCGGGCACGGTCTGCGCCCGCAGCAGGTCGACCAGGGCCGTGGGCGTCGGGTAGTCGAAGACCAGGGTGGCCGGCAGTCGCAGGCCGGTGACCGCACCCAGGCGGTTGCGCAGCTCGACGGCGGTCAGCGAGTCGAAGCCCAGGTCCTTGAAGGCCCGGTCGGCCTCCACCGCGTCCGGCCCGGCGTAGCCGAGGACCGCCGCGACCTCCGAGCAGACCAGCTCCAGCAGGACGGCGTCGCGCTCGGCCTCGGGCACGCCCGCGAGCCGCTCGGCCAGGGTCGGGCCACTCGCCTCGACCGCGCGCCGCTTGGGCACCCGGACCAGGCCGCGCAGCAGCGGCGGCAGCAGGCCCGCCTCCGCCTGCGTCCGCAGACCGGCCAGGTCAAGGCGGACCGGCACCAGGACCGGCTCGCCGGACAGCGCCGAGGCGTCCAGCAGCGCCAGACCCTCCGCCGAGGAGAGCGGCAGCACACCGCCGCGCGCCATGCGCTCGACGTCGGCCGAGCCCAACTCACCCGCCATGCCGCCGTCCTCGGCCCACAGGCCCCAGGCCAGCGAGGCCGCCGGCAGACCGGCCGCCCGGCGGTGCTGGGCGAGCGCGTCCAGGAAGCCGTTCGCCGCCGCGTAGTTGCCCTGGCCAGCCGCGCCGAACACCCCGGCAGCCGAGGAGAACAGCACGAAGGCGGAAAGGTTCTGATCCTTCGTCAGCTCGTGCAGGTGCCAGGCCGCGTCCACCTTCGGCCGCAGCACGGCGTCCATCCGCTCGGGGGTGAGGGACGAGATCACACCGTCGTCCAGCACACCGGCGGTGTGCACCACCGCGGTCAACGGGTGCTCCAGCGAGCCGAGCAGGGCCGCCAGCGCGTCACGGTCGGACACGTCACAGGCGGCGAAGCCGGCGGAGGCGCCCAACTCACCCAGCTTGGCAGCCAGTTCGGCCGATCCGGGCGCCTCGGCGCCACGTCGTGAGACCAGCAGCAGACGGCGTGCGCCGTACTCGGTCACCAGGTGCCGGGCCACCAGGCCGCCCAGCGAACCCGTGGCACCGGTCAGCAGGACCGTGCCCTGCGGGTCCACCGACGGCAGGGCCCCCTCCGCCGCGAGTGGGAGGCGCGCCAAGCGCGGGGCGAGGGCCACACCGGCGCGCAGCGCGAGCTGCGGCTCCCCGGCGTCGATCGCCCGCGACAGGGCACCCAGCGAACCGGTCTCCTCGTCCAGGTCCACCAGCACGATCCGGCCCGGATTCTCCGACTGCGCCGAACGCACCAGACCCGACACCGCCGCCGAGGCGAGGTCACGGACGTCCTCACCGTCACCGGCGGCCACCGCACCACGCGTCACCACGACCAACCGCGAATCCGCGAACGCCTCCTCCGCCAGCCAGCCCTGCAGCAACTCCAGCGCACGGTGCACGGCCACATGGGTGGCCGCCGCCACGTCCACACCACCGGACCCCGGCAGCAACGGCACCACCACCGTGTCCGGCAGCAGCTCGGCCAGCTTGTTCAGATCATCACACCGCTCGGCGCCCGCAAGCCCGAGGTCGTCGTCCCCGAGCACCGCCACCACACCGAGCGAGGCGACCGTCGGCAGTGTCACGGCCGTCCACTCCGGACGGAACAGCGCCTC
>NZ_JBVHLF010000074.1:0-36214 GCF_055559155.1 Kitasatospora sp. NPDC024654 | reverse complement strand
GGCGGGGCCACACCCCGCTCGAACATCTCACCGGCCTCCAACCGCACCCGCTCACGCTGAGCACGCTCCCGCGCGGTCAGGCCACCCCCATCGGGATACCTCACCTCCCATACATAGAGCCGAACTGACTATCTGTCACCCCCATCTGCAAGCCTCAGAAGCGGCCAGAGCGAGACCAACGAACACGGTAGCGACAGCGGTTACGGCGAGACGGGTGGCCTTCATGGCGAGTTCCCCCAGGGAGCGGTGAGCGAAAACTGACCGGCCATCAGGGCCGATCACTTATCTCCACGCGACAAGCGCCAGCACGGATCACCCTGTTGCGCTCCTGTGACAAGGACCGGACAACCCCGGACCGTTGTCGCGGGCGCGCCCCTCGATGAACCTGCCGTGAACGCCCCCGGCGGACGGCATCCCGATCATCCGGTACGACTGTGACGGTGCATCCAACCAGCGGTTCGGGTTCGAACCGGTGTAGCCGCTCACCCGCTTCCAGCCCGAACTGCCCTTCCGGGACGGTGCGGGCCGGCGGCACCCACACCGTCGTCCTGCGGTTCGCCGACACCGGACAGGCCCGCGCCGTCTACGAGTCCGACCGCCACCGGGAACTGCTCGAAGAACGCCTCACGGCCACCGTCCCGTTCACGGCGGTGATCGTCCCCACCCTCTGGGACCAACCCGGACAACCTCCCTCCGCTCCCAGCACCAACGCTGGGGGCGCTGGCGGCGGGGCGGCGGCGGGTGCTGGAGAGACCGACCCGTGCCGGTGCCCCACCTGGCCCATCGGCCGCGCACCTACTCGGCGGCGCGGCAGTGGTGACTGGAGACCGACGGCCGGTCGACTGGACCGCCCTGCCACTGGAGAACACGGTCGAGGGCGAGCAACTGGGCCGGTGGGTACGGGCGCAGCGGGCCACTGGCCCGAACTCGACCAGGGGCAGCGGGACATGGTGGCGGCGCTCGTCGCTGAACAACCAGCGCGCCCGACGGGACAGGCTCAGCGAGGAGCGGCGCGGGCAGCTGGAGGCCCTCGGTGTGGCCTGGCAGAGGTCCCGGCTTGAGGCCGGCGGGCGGTTGCCCGCCGGCTGGCCGCTGTCAGCCGCAGGAGGAGCAGGAGCAGCAGGGCTGGATGCGGACGTCGTCGATGACGGGCCCCGCGTCGCTGTTGAGGGTGGTGCTGGCGAAGGTGACGGTGGTGGAGGCGTTGGTGGCGATGAAGGTGAACTGCCGGTACACGTAGCCCATGCTGGCGAACGTTTTGCCGGCGACGTCGAAGGAGAAGTCCTGGAAGTCCTGTCCGTCGATGAGGGCCTTGCCGGTCTTGACGGTCGGTGGGGCGGCGGGGTTCCCGGCGAGTGCGTAGGTGACCGTGTAGCACTTGCCGGAATCGGTGCTGAAGGTCTGGGCGACGGCTCCGGTGTTGGTGCCGTTGAGGTCGACGGACTGGTCGCCCTCGGCGGCCTGCCAGTAGCCGGCGCCGATCAGGTCGACCGTGCCGCTGGTGACCTGCCAGGGGCCGATGGACTGGCCGGTCGTGAAGTCCTGGAAGGTGTTCGCCGCCACCCGGGGCGTTTCGAAGCTGCCGTCGTCGAAGTGACTGGGCGTCACGGCGGGTGCGGCGAGCTGGGCCGTGCGGGTGTCGTGGAGCGGCGCGGCAACGGCCGCGGTGCCGGCACCGGCCAGCACGACGGCCGCGGCAACGGCGGCCATACATTGACGGATGGTGATCATGGTTCCTCCCGGCAAACGGCGGTGGGATATGCCTCTGACACGGTAGGTACCGCCCACCCGCAGCCATATCACTCGAACGAGTGAGGACGGCTCGTACACCAAGCACATGCGCGGCAGACGTACGCCCCGCGCTCAGAGGGCGGGCTGCCAGCCGGGACCTCGACCGCCAGGGTGGCGGCCGACGCCTTCCGGGCGCGTGCTCGGTCCCGCGTACGCACAAGGAGGATGGGACATCGCCGGGTTGCCCCGGGAGCGCAGCACTGGCGCCGCCGCCACCGCGGTACTGGTCAGAATCCCCATACAGTCACGCGGGAGTGCCATCCCCCAGTCCTTCCGACAGGCCAGGACCACACCAACCCACGATGAGGTGAGCCCGTCACTTCCCGGCAGCGCGTGACCAGGGGCTCAGGGCGCGCGCCGTCGCGCCACGCCTCCCTCCGCTCCCGGTCGGACGTACGCGCCCCTTCGTGGAGGCGTGCGGATCGGGCCCGCTCCTCGCCACTCCTGGTCGGCCGATGGTTCGCGCAGTGGCCGACAGGCTGCTCTGCCAGGGCGCGGGGTTGGCCCTCGCCGCCGTTCGTGGCGCCCCGGAGTCTTGCGGCCGATCCGGGCCGCGAGTAGGTTCCGAATCGACCGGCGCGGGGGAACTGGTCCTTCGCGCGTGCACGGGGGAGGAACCAGACCATGGGCATGCGCAGCTCCAGGATTCGAAAGGTGCTCGCGCGACCGGCGACGGTAGGGGGCGCCGCTCTGGCGGCGTTCGCGATGTCGCTCGGACTCGCGCCGTCGGCTTCCGCCACACCCAAGTACATCGACCTCAGCAACGACGTGAAGTTCTACGCCAATCAGCCGCACAGCTGGCCGTCCGCGTCCGTGCACCTCGACTGGCAGACCGACGGAAACCTGGTCCTGTACTGCAACAACAGCGGCCGTGCGATCTGGTCCTCCAACACGTACCTGGCTCGCACCGGCGCCGACGGGGCGTTCATCGAGTTCACCGGCGGCCACATCAGCGTGGTGGAGCACTTCAGCAACCTCGGGTTCTGGCAGCCGGAGTGGTACGAGCGCGGCACCAACTACCTCGCTTTCGCCTACGTCCAGGACGACGGAAACTTCGTGATCTACAACCAGGGCAGCAGCGTGGCCTGGGCCAGCGGGACGAACAACAAGTGCTGACTCCGTTCCTGTCACCCGCGCGGTGACGGACGAAGTGCCTCCGGGCCGAACCCCGCCCCGGAGGCACTCCGCATGGCCCGGACCCCAGGCCTGTGTGAGGTTGTGATCAGTCGATTGGTCGCAGGAGGTCATCTCCGGATCGGCGAGGCGCGAAGATCGAGGGTCCTGCGTCCGGCGCCCCTGCCCGGCCCGCCGGGCCCCGGCGCGATGCCGCGGCGGCTCAGGCCAGCAGGCCGTTGTAGTCCGGAAGTTTGAAGGTGGCCTCGGCGTGTCCGCCTTCCAGGTCGGTGACGTTGTTGCCGATGTTGGCGACGATCGTGTTGCCCTGGTTCTCGATGTCGGTTCGCATGTCGGTCTTGAAGTCCTGGACAGGTTCAAACAGATCGCCCAGGTCACGGCCGTAGAGTCCATCCACCGGGTAGCCCGCCTTGAGCAGGGTGAACAGGGTGATCGACCGGATGAAGTCCGGACGGGCGGTGATGAAGAAGACGGCGATGCCGTGGTCGTGCGCGTAGGTGACCAGGTCCAGCACCTGCGGAATGGCGGGCTCGGTGATCGGGTGGAAGTAGGTCTCCAAGCTGGTGTTGTCGATGTCCAGCACGATGGCCGGTCTGGCGGCCGTGGGGTGGGCGACGTACTGCTGGAGGTAGACCCGGGCCGGGGCGATGTCGGTGCTCACGTCGGCCAGCCACTGCGACTGGGTCACCGTACCCGTGCCGGCAGCCGGTAGCGCCGCCGTACGGACGTGGGCGGGGACAGGCGCCGCGACGGCCGGAGTCGCCGCGCCGACGGCCAACAGACCGGTGATGAGAGCCGCGCCGACGGCCTTGCCCGAGAGGTTCATTTCTTCTGGATCTTCCTGAGATGGTGACAGTGGCAGCCCGGCCCACCTGCATCGGTGGCGCGGCTGTTGGGGCATCGCAGGTTCTCACAAGGTCAATGTTCCTGGGCGGATGACGAGTTACCAGTGAGCAAAGATCACGTGCAGCTCGGGGCCGACGACGCACGGGCCGGGAGGAGCAGCCGGACACGACGACCTCTGTGAGCGGGCTGTGCAGGTGGCCATCCACCGTGATCACGACGCTGCTGACCGAGCATGCCGCCTTGCGGGAGACCATCGCCCGATAGCGACCACCCGCGCGCCCCAGCAGCTACCCGGGGGCCGTGGTTGTCACCGGACGAATCCCGGACTGCGACGCCGGGTTGGAGGACCGTGACACGGGCGGACGAGTGCGCCCGCAAGGTGGCGGTCGCCGGGGTGTCCGGCGCGACCGGGGAACGTGAGAATGAGCAGAACGGCCGCGAAGAGAATCACGATCCGTTTCTTGGCACCTATCAGCCACCCTCTCTTCCGAGCGTGGTTCATGACGGCCGGGAATGCTCTGCCCAGTGAGTTCCCGCCGCGACGATCAAGACGTCACCCGATTCGGACCAGCACCATGCTCGCACGCAACGCGGCCTCCGGTCCCGGGAATGTCGCATTTCGAGGTATCTCATATATCCGGGACATTGGCCTTGCTCCGTGGAATTCCTCGGCCGTACCGCCACCGTCATTTCCTGCGCGACTCTCGTCCCGCGGCCGCCACACCGCGCCCGGGCCCATGACGGTCTCCTCCGGGTCGATCTCCGTTGACCAGCCCATTCCTGTGGGTGTTGGTGATCCACTCCTCTTCTCGCTTCGGGACCATGCCGCGGGCGGGGCGGGACGGGGTCCGCAGGTATTCGCGGCGTCGGCGGTCGGCATCGGCTTCATGATTGACTGGGCGTCGGTCACAATGTGCCTTGAGGGCGACGGCTTGCGGCCGTCGCGCGCGGGGCGCGTACGGTTTTCCTGTATTTCTTTCACGCTCGTCCATTCGGGTGACTGACCGTCAAGTCTATTGCCGGCACTATCACTCGATGGGTTACTGGTTCTCATTCGAACCGGTGGGCCGCCCATCCCTCTCGGGGAATTGTGCAAGGCCTGCCTGGTGACCCATCCCGGAGCGTGGGGACGGCACAGCCTGGTGTCGCAATGGGCGGTCCCCGCAGAGGACATGAAGCACCGCCCCGTGCCCTTGGTGGGCGCGGTCCGGGGCAGCGGCTCACGCCACTCCGTCTGGGGGTCGCTGTGCGAACTGTCCGCATCCTGTGCGTGATCCGCGTCCGCGTCCCCCTCCTTCGCCCGGGGGGGTGGCCCTGCGAGCCTGTGCCGTGCGGTGACACGGACTGCCCGCGGGGCCGCCGGAATCGCATCGGGCGACCACACTCCGCCTGACGGTGCGGCCCGGTGCGGTAGCTGACGCCACGGCCGTCCATCGGGGCGGAGACCCCGGCGGTGACCGCTCCGGACCATCGGTGGCCAGCACGGCTGGTCGGTCCCGGCGCGTCACCCGCCAATCGCAGGAGTCAACGAAGGAGTCCATCCCATGCCTATCTCCCCCGACCAGGGATCCACCGGTGGCGGGACGGTCGTCACCATCACCGGTACCAACCTCAGTGGCGCCACGGCCGTGCACTTCGGCTCCAACCTGGCCACCATCACCGCCAACACGGCCACCTCCGTCACCGTCACCTCCCCGTCCGGGAGCGGCACGGTCAACGTCACCGTCACCACCCCCGGCGGGACCAGCAACCCGCTGCCGTTCTACTACGTCGGCGCACCGTTCAAGTCCAGCCTGTCCCCCGTCTCCGGTGTCACCGCGGGCGGCAACACGGTCACCATCACCGGCACCGGCCTGTCCACCGCCACCGCGGTGGACTTCGGCACGGTCTCCGCGACCCCGACCGTGGTCAGCGACAGCCAGCTGACCGTCACGGTGCCGGCCGGGACGGCGGCCGGGCCGGTGGGTGTCACCGTCACCACCGCGGGCGGCACCAACAACGGCCTGTCCTACACCTACGTCAACGCGCCCACCCTCGGCACCCCGGTCCCCGCGGCCGGGCCGACGTCCGGCGGCACCGCGGTGACCATCCCCGGCACCAACCTCACCACTACCCAGTCGGTGACCTTCGGCGGTGCCCCGGCGCCGTTCTCCGTCATCTCCGACACGGAGATCTCCGCCGTCACCCCGCCCGGGACCGCCGGCGCGGCGGACATCGTGGTCACCACCACCGGAGGCTCCGCCACGCTGACCGGTGGGTTCACCTACACCGCCGGCCCCGGTATCTGACCCGCGATCCGGGTCACCGGCAGCCCGGTCCCCGAAACCGGGCACACCGACCGCCTGTCCGGGCAGGACGCCCTCCTTCTCCTGCCCGGGCAGGCCCCACCACACCCCTTCGACGAGCCCCGGTCCGCCTCCCCTTCCAGGCCGGCCGGGGCTCCCCTCCGAGCAGACACGGCGTGGGCCACTCCGCGAAGGCGCCTATCGCCTCCGCCGCGAGGCTGCTGACCGTTCGCCCCTGCGGGGAAGGCCGGGCCTCGGCATGCCCGCAGACGCCCCGTGAGACGAGCCGGCCGGTCACCCCGGCGGGGCGCGGAGTCGTCGACGTGACAGCGTCGTCCCGGCGGGCCGGTGACCGTCGTCCAACTGCTGCAACCCAGCGCTACCTGGGATATTCGCGTAGCACCTGGAAGCCGGGTTAGACCGCGCAAGTGATTCTCGAATGACGCGCCAGATGCCTTTGGGCGGCTGCACGGAAGCTCGCCGATTCGGGTGCTGAAGATGACCGTACCGCTCTCACGGTCAGTCTCCAGGCCCGCCGCAGTGCCGAGTCCTCCCTCCTGCCGTCAGCGATTGTCGCGACGTGACCGGCTCCCCTGCGGTTCCAGACAGGGGAGTCTCTCCGTCAACCTCAGCGTCCTCGGTTCGCTGGGCCTCACCGGGGTCAACTCCACCTGCAACGCGACCCCCGGCGGGGCGACCGGGTCCGGGGTGATCGCCGCGGGCACTGCCACCGTCGACAGCCTCCCGCGGTCACCCTCCAGGCGAATGCGGCCCCCAACACCGTTATCAACCTCGCGAACCTGGGACAGCTCACCCTCAACGAGCAGTCCACGGACGCCAACGGGGTGCTGACGATGAACGCCGTGCACCTGGTGCCGCTGCCCCGGTCCGACGCGGCGAACGTCGTGGTGGGCCACGTCCAGTGCGGTGGCGCGGCACCCGCCCCGTCGGTCAGTAAGACGGCGGCGGAGAGTTCGTTCGTCGCGGGACAGACGCTCCACTACTCGTTCAACGTGACGAACAACGGCACTCAGCCGCTGACCAACGTCGCGGTCACCGACAACGGACCCAGCTCGCCGACGGTCGCCTGCTCCACCGCACCGCTGATCCCGGGTTCCTCCGAGACCTGTACCGCCACCTACACCGCGACCGCGGCGGACGTGGCAGCCGGGAAGATCACGGACACCGGGACCGTCACCGCCACCCTCCCCGGCGGTGCCACCGTGACCGGCACCAGCGGGCCGCTGACCATCCCGGCGCGGTCGCTGTCCATCACCAAGTCCGCGATCGACGCCGACTTCCCGGCCCCCGGCGAGGTCGTGCACTACACCTACACCGTCACCAACAACGTCCAGGCGCCGCTCACCAACCTGGTCGTGACCGACGCCACCCCCGGCGTCACCGTCTCGGGCCGCGGCACCAACCAGCTCGCACCCGGCCAGTCCACGACCTGCCAGGCCACCTACACCACCACCCGCCACGACGCCGAGGAAGGCAGGATCACCGACATCGGAACCGTCACCGGCACCGCCCCCGACGGCGCCGCGGTGACCGCCACCGGCAACAAGCTCGTCATCGTCGGGTGCGCGCCGTACGACGACCACGACCACGGCGGCTGCAGGAGCGACCACCCCGAGGGCCGTGAGCACGGCTGAATCCACAGCTCCCGGCAGTGACGGGACAGCCGCCGTCCGCATCCCCGCAGGCGGCGGAGCAACCGAACACCGACTGACCAGGGGCTGATCAGCCCAACGGTGGTTCGGGAACCGGCGGTTCCCGGACCACCGTCCTTCGCACAGACGGTCAGACGAATCCGCCGGTGCCGAGAACCCGGAGCGGAACGCCGACACGTGTTGTCAGGTCCGTCCATGGGCTGTCCAACTCCCCGTGGAAGGGCCGGGCAACGGCGACCTGACACGCGGTCGCGGTCCGCGCCGAGGCCCGGCCACCGGGCACCGAACCGGCCACGACACCCGCCGGCCACCGGATCCGTCCCTCGGGGGCAGCGGGGACGAAGCGGCGAGCCGACCCGGCCGACGGCGTCGTGGAATGCCAGGACTTCGCGACCGAAGGAGGTGGTCCCGCCCACGACGCGACCCACGGGTACGCCGGGTACCGGAGCGCCCCGAACCGTGGCGCGGCCGTCGGACGCTCCGCCATATGGGTGACTTGGCGGCCCGAGTCCTTGTCAGCGGTTTCACTCCTCTGGGTTACTGTCTGTATCCAAACCGGCGGGCCGCCCATCCCTCTCCGGGGGAACGTGGCTGCCAGCTTGCCTGCCGCCTCTCCTCTCTTGGGGCAAGGCGGCGGGCGAGCCCTGGTCGCGATGGGCGCCCTCGTAGAGGACTTGGATCCACCAGCCGGTGTCGGTTCCCGACATCGGCTGGTGCGGCGGCTCACATGGGCCCGAGGAGGCGCTATGCGAGCGATCTTTGCGCTGCGGAGTCTGCTGGTTGGCATCGCGACTCGGTGGGTCGCCCCGATTCGATGCCCACGGGCGCCGAACTGGTCCTGCCCCGCGACGGGCCGGTGCTGGTCGCCGGCCCTGACATGGCTCATGCCGCCGCGGGCCGTGGTCGGCCACCGGATCGACCCGGCGTACTCGGAGGGGACGTCAGCGACGGTGAGCGTGACAGCGCCACGGCTGTCGGCGGCCCGTGGTCCGGAAGTGACGGCGTACCGCCGAGGGCCCGCGGCTCATGGACGGCGCCAGCGGGCCGGCGGACACCAGGCGGCTCCGGTGGAAGCGGGAGCCGCCGCTCCTGGCGCGGCGCAGGGCGATCGTCCTCATGCTGAAGCGCGCCGATCCGCGCCGGCGGGACGGGGTGCCAGGCGTTGTTCGCCGTCATCCGCTCCGAGGAGCGGCACGGCGGCGCGGCGAAGCCGCCTCCCCCGCCACCAGTCCCACGCGGGACCGGCTACGTCCACACACCATCACGACCCGATGTCCTGAGGCGTGGGCCGTGATCGGCCCATGTGGTGGGCTCCGACAGTTCCGTGTCCTGTCGGAGCCCACTCGTCGCCCGAAGGGCGGCCCCGGCGCGTTGTCCGTCGAGGGTCCTTCGTCTCCGGAGAGCGCGTCCCCCCGGCCCGGGCCTACGCCCCCTCCGTCCTACAGGTAGGTGTAGGAGGCGCCGTTACTGGTGCCGGCGCCCGTGGTCACCGTGACCTGGACGGTACCGGTTCCGGGCGGGGAGACGGCCAGGACGGCTCCGTCACCGAGGACGGTGAAGTTGGTGGCCGGGGTGGCCCCGAAGTTCACCGCCGTGGTGCCGGTCAGGCTGGTCCCGGCGATGAGGACCGGGATGCCGCCCTGCGCCAGGCCGATCGGCGGCACCAGCGCGAGGATCACCGGCGCCGACGCCACCTGGTAGGTGTAGGTGGCGGGGTTGCTGGTGCCCGCGGGGGTGGTCACCGTGACCTGGGCCGTGCCCGTTCCGGCCGGGGCGACGGCCGTGATGGCGCCGTCGAACAGGACGGTGAAGCTGGTCGCCGGCGTGGTGCCGAACATCACCGCCGTGGCTCCCGACAGGCCGGTGCCGACGATGATCACGGAGTTGCCCCCGGTCGTCGGGCCCTGCGGGGGGATGAGCGTGAGGATAATCGGTGCCATTGCTTTCCTCTTTCCGATGGAGGACGAGGGACGAGTCGCTCTGGTCGACTTGCCCTGGCGTTTTATTCGACGCTAGGTTCACGGACTTTCCGAAAGCAATGGCCGGACAGCACCTGACGGATCGTCAGCTAGCGGGAAGAGGGCGCTGACCGTATTTTGAACACGCCGGGGCGCACTGACCGGAGCCGCATTTCTGGCGACACCTGCCAGCCTTTCGACGCAGTCTGTCGGATTCCGTCCGGCCGGGGATCTTCCGGACGCCGGGCAAGGGAGAGCGGGCCTGCCCGGAAAACATTCACCAGGATCAGATCTTCACGATCCGCATCCGGATGGACGGACTTGCCGGGAGAGCGTCACGCGCAGCGGGATCCGGCACCCGGCACTCGGGGCGTGCAGGCCGATATCGTGGCCGGTCACCCGCCAAGGCCCTCGGCGAACAGGCCGGATGCCGGGCCGGCCGGCACCGGGAAACTGGCCTTGACCAGGTGATGTGCTGCCGAGAGCGGCGGAGATCGACGCGACCGGCAAGTCTGCCCAGCCAGGTCGCGCCAGTGGCCGTTTCCCCGTCCGGGCTGCATAGTATGTCTATTTTGAAAGCTCGCCAGGATTCCTTGACTGAATCCTCCGAGCAAGCCGTAGCTCGCATCGGATACGCGCCCCCGATTTGCCCCTCCTGCTACCGGGCAAGCCTGGTTGACATCGACTTGCGGCGGGTACGAGCAAATCACGTCAATTCGTACAGGATTTGAATCCTTGGCAAGGCCGACATTGCGCCGGCCTGCGCGTTAGGCGGCATCATGTCTCATTCGTTTCTCGTGCTGCTCAGAGGCGGTCCGAGCGACCTTCCGGCAATCTGGGAGATCCCGGACGGCGAGGTCGAGGATCGACTGAAGATAGCGCACGGGAACGGCTACGAGCATTTCGAGTTCTGCCAGGAGTACGACGACGTCGGGGGCGAGCCGATGCCCGTCTACCGCTGGTCGTATCGAACGGCCATCGCGGAGTAGCTCCGCTCCCGCACGACGGCCCACCGCACCGCTACTGACACAGAGGTGAGCATTGATGAGCGGCTTCTCCCTCGCAGGGACCGGGGCGATGATCAGGCGTCTTGGCCGTACGCGCGGTGTCATGAGCGGGCGGCGGCCCGCCGCGGGCGGCACCAGCGCGCGGGACACCATGGTCACGGGCATGGGATTCTGCCTGCCCGGTGAGAGCTCGCCCGTGTTCACCGCGGACGACGTGTGGGACGTGGCATCCCAGGGACGGTCCTGCCTCAAGCACCACGGTGTCTACTACGGCTCGGTCGACCTGCCGGCCACCGCGTTCGAGGAACGTCTGCCCGATCTGCCGGGGATCTTCTCCCAGCACTACACCGACGCGCACCGCTTCGGGCTGGTGTCGCTGGTGGAAGCCTGCGCGGACGCGGGACTGGACATCCGCGCGGGCGACCTGGCCGACGCCGCGGTCCTGGCCGGACGCGGGGGCATCGACGCCAACGTCCCCAGTTACCTCGCCGTCCTGGAGGCCGACGCCCGAACGACGACCCCGCAACAGGCGATGGAGCTGTTCGTCAGGGCCCAGCAGGCGCTCACCCCGTCCGACGTCGCCCTGGTCCAGGGGGCGTTGGCGCGTACCACCGGCCCCTGCTTCACCGTGTCGTGCGGCTGCGCCTCCTCCGCCGTACAGATCGGCAACGCCCGCCGGATGATCGCCGACGGCGACATCGACCTCGCCGTCGTCACCGGTGTCGACGTCTTCGGCGTCAACGTGATCAACAACGTCCAACGACTGCTGCACGGCGCCCAGCGCAGCTACGAGTCGATCCGGGTGGACGGGATGCCCGAGCTGCTCCCGTCGTTCGACCGGGTCATGCGGCCCTACGACCGACGCGCCGACTGCGTGAACCACGGAGAGGGCGCGGTGACGCTGGTGTTGGAGAGCCGCGAGCGCGCCCACCGGCGCGGAGCCCACGCCTACGGCCAGGTCCTCTCGCACGCCATGACCCGGGACGGCCTCGCCAACCCGCTGGCGAGCGACGAGAGCGGCGCCTCACTCGTCGCCGCCGTCCGCGCGTGCCTCGGGGACCGCTGGACGGTCGACCAGGTGCCCTACATCCACGGCGGCAGCGACGGCGACGTGGTGGTGACCGCCTTCGAGTCGAACGCCGCCGCACAGCTCTACGGCCCCGGCGCGGCGGACCTGCTGATGACCTCCCAGGAAGCCTGTTTCGGCCACAACGGCGCCCCGGCGGGCGCCCTCGGCGTCGCGCTGACGCTTCTCATGCTGGAAAACGGAGAGGTGTGCCCCACGGCGAACTGCGAGGAGCCGGCCGACAACCTCACCTTCGACCCGGTGCCCGGCGTGAACACCCGTCCGCTCGCCTTCGACTACGCGCTGAGCTGCAACTACCAGATCGGAGGCGTCAAGAGCGCGCTCCTGCTCGGCAGCCCGGACGCCGCCTAGGCCCACCGTCGGACGCCCCGCCGACGCGGGGTGCCCGCCCCCTCCCCGTTCGCGTCCGCTCAAGCGAGATGGAGCACCCCGTGATGGACCACACACACGAGCCGGGACCCGCCGGCCCGCACATCGCCGTCATCGGCATGGGATGCCGACTGCCGGGCGACGTCGATTCGCCCGCCGCGCTGTGGCGACTGCTCGTGGACGCGCGCGACGCGATCGGGGACCCCCCGCCGGGTCGGGCCCAGCGACAGGCCCCGGGCGGATCGCTCGACCCGGCCCCGGCAGTGCCCCGGTGGGGCGGCTACCTCCGGGACGTCTCCGGCTTCGACGCGGACTTCTTCGGAGTCTCCGGCAAGGAGGCGGACGTCCTGGACCCCCAGCACCGGCTGCTGCTGGAGGTGGCCTGGGAGGCGCTCGAACACGCCGGACTGCCTCCGGACCAGCTGGCTGGAACCCCGACCGGACTGTTCGCGGGCCTCAGCTACACCGACTACATGGAGTCCCTCGCCGGCCGGCCCAGCGAATTGGAGGGCTCCATCCTGACCAACGGACACTGCGTGGCCGCGGGCCGCATCTCCTACCTGTTGGGCCTGCACGGGCCGTGCGTCGCCCTGGACACCGCCTGTTCCTCCTCACTGGTGGCGCTCCACCTGGCCTGTCAGGCCCTGCGCAACGAGGAGTGCGACCTCGCGCTGGCGGGCGGTGTCACGTTGGTGCTCGGTGCCCGCACGACGATGTCCTTCGCCCGGATGGGCATGCTCTCGCCGACCGGGCGCTGCCGCACCTTCGATGCCGCGGCCGACGGATTCGTCCGCGGCGAGGGCTGCGGCGTCGTCGTCCTCAAGCGCCTTCGCGACGCGCTGCGCGACAACGACCGCGTCCTGGCCGTGGTCCGCGGCTCGGCGGTCAACCAGGACGGCCGCTCCGACGGTCTGGCCGCCCCTTCGGGCCTCGCCCAGCAGGCCGTGTTCCGGCAGGCCCTGGCGCGGGCCCGGACCGACCCGCGCGAAGTGGGAATGGTCGAGACCCACGGCACGGGCACACCGGTCGGGGACCCCGTCGAGTTCGCCAGCCTGGCCGAGGTCTACGGCGTGGGCCAGGGCCGCTGCGCACTCGGATCGGTCAAGACGAACCTGGGGCACCTGGAGCCGGCCGCCGGAGTCGTCGGCCTGATCAAGGCGGTGCTCTGCCTGCGGAACGGGCTCATCCCGCCCAACCTGCACTTCACCCGCTGGAATCCGGCCATCGCCGCCGACGGCACCCGCCTGTTCGTCCCCACCGAGCTGACCGCCTGGCCCACCCGGACGTCCTCACGACTGGCGGCGGTCTCCTCCTTCGGCTTCTCCGGCACCAACGCCCACGTGGTCCTGGAACAGGCACCCATCACCGTCGCCCGCGCCCTGCCCGCGACCACGTACTCACTGCCGCGGCAGGTGACCGCCGTCAACGGCACGCGCCTGCCGGCCCAGCGCACCGCACCGCCGGAGGTCTTCCTCCTCCCGGCCGGTTCCCGGGACGCGCTGCCCACCGCCGCCGAGCGGTTCGCCCACTGGCTGGAGGACGACGGGGCCGCCGTCCCGCTGCGCGATGTCGCCCACACCCTCGCGCTGCGCCGCTGCCTGGGGCGCGGCCGCCTCGCCGTGGTGGCCGCCTCGCACCGCGAACTGATCCGCGCCCTGAGTTCGTTCGGGGCCGGGAACGCCCACCCGGGCGTGGTCTGGGGCTCGGTCGGGGTGGGGGTCAGCCGGCGTCCGGTGTGGGTGTTCTCCGGCCAGGGTTCGCAGTGGCAGGGCATGGGACACGACCTGCTGCAGCACGAGCCCGCCTTCGCCGACGCCCTGGCCGAGGCCGACGCGCTGATCACCGCCGAGGCCGGCTTCTCCGTCCTCGACGCGGTCCGCGACCGCGAACGGATCACCGGCTGCGGGCGGGTGCAGCCGACGTTGTTCGCCCTGCAGGTCGCGCTGGCCGCCACCTGGCGCGCCCACGGAGTCGAGCCGGCCGCCGTCGTCGGCCACTCCATGGGCGAGGTGGCGGCGGCCGTCACGGCCGGAGCGCTCACGCTGGCCGACGGTGTCCGCGTCATCTGCCGGCGATCCGCCCTCCTCACCCGGATCGCCGGGGCCGGCGCCATGGCCACCGTCGCCCTGGACAGCACCGCCGTCGAGAAGGAACTCACCGCCCACCACGCCGGCGGTTCGGTGTGCGTGGCCGTCCTGGCCGCGCCCGGCTCGACCGTCGTGGCCGGCAGCACCGGTGCGGTGCGGCGGCTGACCGCCGACTGGCAGGCCCGCGGCATCGCCGCGCACCTGATCGACGTCGACATCGCCTCGCACTGCTCCCAGGTCGACCCGCTGCTCGCCGACCTCGCCACCGCCCTGGCGGATCTGACCCCGTGCCAGCCCACGGTTCCCTTCTACTCCACCGTCCTGGACGATCCCCGCGACGCCCCGCTCTTCGACGCCGCCTACTGGTGCGCCAACCTGCGCCGTCCGGTCCGGTTCGCCGCCGCCCTCGCCGCCGCGGCCGGTGACCGCCACCAGGTCTACGTCGAGGTCTCCCCCCAGCCCGTGGTCACCCACACCGTGAAGCAGGGCCTGGACGGCCTGCTCCACGACCCCGTCGTCCTGCCCACGCTGCGCCGCGCGGAGCACGAGCCGACCACCTTCCGCACCCAGCTCGCCGCCCTGCACTGCGCCGGCGTCACCGTCGACTGGTCCCGCCTGTACGCCGGAGGCAGCCTCGCCGACGTCCCGCCGCTCACCTTCGACCGCCGGCCCCACTGGACGGACACCACCTCACCGTTGAACACCCCCCACGGCCCCGGCGGCTCGCCGACCACCCTCCCGGGGACGCACACCGAGGTGCCGGGCACCCAGCTGCGCCATTCCTGGCGGGCCGACACGGGGACCGACGCACTGCCCTGGCTGGCCGACCACCGCGTCCACGGCACTCCCGTGCTCCCCGGCGCCGCCTACTGCGCCCTGGCTCTGACCGCCGCCTGCGAGGTCTTCCACGCCGAGCCGTACGAAGTCGAAGCGGTCGACATCCACTTCCGCGAACTGATGCACCTGGCCGACCACACCGACGCGACGACGACCGCCACCCGCCTGGGCCCCGACCGCGCCGACTGCGACGTCTTCGGCCGCGACCAGGACCGCGCCTGGATACGACAGGCCAACGCCGTGCTGCGCCGCACCGAACGGCCCCCACGGGGGCCGGCCCTCTCCGTGCCCGAACTGGCCGCGCGGCATCCCGTCGCACTCGACCCGGAGGCCCTCTACGCGAGCCTGCGGGCCCGTGGCCTGGAACACGGACCGGCCTTCCGCGGGATCACCGAGCTGCGCACCTCGCCCGAGGGCGACAGCTTCTGGGCCCGCGTCACCGTTCCCGCCGCCGCGGGAACGGCCCCACACGCGCTGCGGATCCACCCGGTCCTCCTCGACCTGTGCGCGCAACTCGTGGTGGCCGGCCTGGTCCGGGAACCCGGCCAGGGCCTGGTCCTGCCCGTGCACGTGAGGAGCGTGCGGATCCTCGGCGACCCCGGGACCGCCGTGTACGCCCACGCCCGGATCATCCCCGCTCCGGCGGGCAGCACCGTCGGCCGCGTCCTGCTCCTGGACGACGGTGGCCACCCCGTCGTCGACATCGACGCCCTGCGCTTCGTCCACCACCGCGCGAGCCAGGACACCGGCCCGGACCGGTGGTTCCTGGAGACCGGCTGGCACCCCCAGCCGCTCGGCGGGACAGCGGGGGCTCCGGCGCTGGACAGCTGGCTCGTCGTGGGCGAGGCGGACGGCTCCGCCCAGTTGCTGACCGACGCCCTACGCGCCACCGGGGCGACGGCCGAGAGCCTGGACGCCGCGGTGGGCGTCGACACGCTCCAACGGCTCAGGAACCTCATCGCCGAGCGGTGGGCACCCCCGCTCAGCCCGCCGAGGGCCGTGGTCCTGCTGTGCGCACCGCCCTCACCGGTGCGGGACGACCCCGCTCCGGTCGCCCTGGGCCGGACCCGGCACCTGCTGGCCATCGCCCAGGCCGCCGCCGCCTGCGCCGAGCCCCCGCGCCTGTACACGGTCACCCGCGCCGCCCACCACCTCGAGCCCGACCGGGCGGCCGATCCGGCCCAGGGTGCGTTGCGCGGCCTGGTACGCGTCCTGACGCATGAGCACCCGGAACTCCGGGCAACCCTCGTCGACGCCGACCCCGCCGACACCGACCTGCTCGGCGTCGCGCGGGAACTGGCCGCCGACGCCCCCGAGGACGAGGTCGCCCTGCGCGGCACCGACCGCCACATCGCCCGCCTGGCCTACACCCCGCTGTCCGAGGGCGAACGGGCGAGCGCCAGCACGCGCACCGTCCGCTACGGCGTGGACCGCTTCCGCCTGCGGGCCGGCCGGCTAGGCGACCTCGACAGCCTGGAGTTCACCGTCACCACGCGCCGCGCACCGGGTCCCGGGGAAGTCGAGCTGCGGGTACGGGCCGCCGGCGTGAACTTCCGCGACGTGCTCACCGCCATGGGCCTGCTGGCCACCGACGAGGACGCCGGCTCCCGCGTCGGATTCGAATGCACCGGCGTGGTCACCGCGGTCGGCCCCGGCGTCGACCACGTGCGTGCCGGTGACACCGTGCTCGCCGCCGACCTGCGCGGTGGGGCCTTCGCCTCCTTCACCACGGTCCCCGCCTTCACCGTGGCGGCCATCCCCACGGGGATCGACCCCGACGAGGCGGCGGGGCTGCCCACCGCGTTCCTCACGGCCTGGTACGCCCTGCACGACGTGGCCCGGCTCACGCGGGGCGAGCGGGTCCTGATCCACAGTGCCACCGGCGGAACCGGTCTGGCCGCGCTCGCGGTCGCGGGCCGGCTGGGGGCCGAGGTGTTCGCCACCGCCGGCAGCGAGGAGAAGCGCCGGTACCTGCGCGACCTGGGCGTCCGGCACGTGTGGGACTCCCGATCGCTGGACTTCGCCGAGCAGGCCCGCGCCGCCACCGCGGGCGAGGGCGTCGACGTCGTCCTCAACTCACTGTCCGGGCAGGCCATCCGGGCCGGGCTGGAGACGCTGGCGCCTTTCGGCCGGTTCGTCGAGCTGGGGGTGCGCGACATCCTCGCCGACACGCCGCTCGGTCTGGCTCCCCTGCGGCACAACGTCACCATGAGCGCGGTCGACCTCATCGAACTCCAGCGCTCTCGTCCGCAGGCCTTCGCCCGGGTGATGCGGGAGGTGCTGGCCGAGTTCGAACGGGGCGCCCTCACCGCCCTGCCCTGTCGGACCTATCCGCTCGCCAGGGCCCGCGACGCGTTCCGCCTGATGGCCGGCGCGGGGCACATCGGCAAACTCGTCCTGACCGTTCCCGCCGAGGGCAGTGGCACCGCCGTCCTGCGGGACCCGCCCTCCCCGGTCCGGCCGGACAGCGCCTACCTCATCACCGGCGGCCTGCGCGGCGTCGGCCTCGCCACCGCCGGCTGGCTGGCCCACCAGGGCGCCTCCCACCTCGTCCTCAACGGACGCACGCCCCCCTCCCCGGAGACCGAACGGATCCTCGCCGGGCTGCGCGACAGCGGCACCCGGATCAGCGTCGTCCTCGGCGACATCGCCGAGCCCGGGACCGCCGGACGCCTGGTGACCACGGCCACCGCCGACGGCCTGCCACTGCGCGGTCTGGTCCACGCCGCCATGGTCCTCGACGACGCCGCGGTCACCAACATCACCGACGACCAGCTGGAACGGGTATGGCACCCCAAGGCCACCGGCGCGTGGCGCCTGCACGAGGCGACCGCCGGGCTGGCACTCGACTGGTTCGTCCTGTACTCCTCCATGGCCTCCCTGCTCGGCAACCCCGGTCAGGGCGCCTACGCCGCCGCCAACGCCTGGCTCGACGCGTTCGCCATCTGGCGCTCCGCCCGCGGCCTGCGCACGCTGGCCGTCAACTGGGGCCCCTGGGGCGAGACCGGGGTCGCCACCGACTTCGCCGCCCGCGGCTACCAGACCATCCCGACCGAGGACGGACTCCGGGCCCTCGCCACGCTCCTGACGCACCAGCGGGTACGCACCGGCGTCATCCCCGGGACGCCGGACACCTGGATCCCGGCGGCCGGCCGCCGTTCCTCGCTCTTCGGCCTCCTCACACACGACGCAGCGGGAACGGGAAGCACCAAAGACCCGAGCCGCGACATCCGGGCCGAGCTGCGCTCCGCCGAGCCCGGCCTCGCCCGCCGCACGGCCCTCGAGAACTACCTGGCCGAGCACATCCGCACCGTGCTCCGGCTCGGGAGCGCCACCCTCGACCCCCAGACCCCGCTGAAGGCACTCGGCTTCGACTCCCTGCTGAGGATCGAACTGCGCACCCGCCTCGAATCCGGTCTCGGCACCAGACTCGCCGGCGACTTCGTCTGGCAGCACCCCACCCTGGCGGCCCTGGCCACCGGCCTCGCCGAGCACATGGGCCTGGACCTGAACGGTGACGACGGCCCGCAGCCCCGGCCCCGTTCCCAGGACGGCACCAACGACACCCGACCGACCACGACGGGAACCTGAGGCAAGGACCATGGAGACACCTCAGCCGTCCGCCACCGCCACCGGCGGCCACCTTCCCACCGACCCGCCGCCCACGACCGTCCCCGCGCAGGCCCGGAGGACGCCGGTGATCCCCCCGGAGCGCCCGGGCACGGCGACAGGCGCCGGTGAGGGGCACCGCGTCATGGCCTTCATGCCGCCCCGGCCCGAGCGGGTTTGCCACACCCGCCACCTGGTCGCCTCGATGCTCCGCCTCTGGCAGTTGGAGCACCTCAGGGACGCCGCCGAGCTCGTGACGAGCGAGCTGGTGACCAACGCGATCCAGCATTCGCCCGACCAGCACCCCATCACGGTGACGATCGAGCACGACGAGCAGTGGCTGTCCATCGCGGTCAGGGACCGCTCCGCCGGCGTGCCCCGGCCCGCCGGCGCGGACGTCTCCGACGAGCACGGGCGCGGCCTGTTGCTGGTCGGACACGTCGCCGGCGCCTGGCTCTGCGAGGCGCATGCCGATGGGACCAAGACCGTCTCCTGCCGGCTGGCCCTGTGGCCCCCGCAGCCGGCGGGCCTCGCGATCCCGGCGCGGCCCCCTCACCGACCCCTCCTCACCGACGGCCGTGACACCCACCTCCCGCCTCCCCGCCCGAGCGTCGTGTGAACGGGCAGGCGCCGCGCGTGGGGCCCACACCCCGCGCGCAGCGCCGCCCGTGTCCCTCCCTCCGTACGCGGCCCCACGACGTCCGGGCCGACCGGGCGTCACCCCCGCCGGTCAGTGCCGGAGCCGGACCGCGGATGGCGCAGGCGCGTGAGCGTCCGGCGGTGCGCCGCGCAGCGGGGGCCGGGGCTGCCGACGGTGTCGAGCTGGCGGACGAGCTGGTGCAAGGAGATCATGGCCGTGATCGGGGGCAGGCCCACGACCACGATGTTGAGCACGGTCCAGGGCACGGCGGCGACGCACAGCCCGGCCACCGCACTCGTCGACAGGATCAGGACGGTCCAGGAGTCCCTCGGCCGGCGTCCTTCCACGGCCGCGCGCAGCGCTGACAGGCAGCCGGCCAGCCACGGCCCGTACACGGCGATCGGCCACAAGCGCGACAGCCCGTGCGGCACCCGGGAGAACGCGAGGTCCTGCAACGGACCGTAGGAGAGCACGCAGTCCAGCAGACAGACGATGCCGACCGTCACGGCGGTGAGCCCGCCGACCGCCGGGCCGAGAAACTGGGACCACGGGGTCACCGGCCGACCGGGTCGTCGGCGGCGGGGAAGGGGCGGCGGGGCGGCATCGAGCTCGACTGCGGCGGGTTCGGCGGTGGGCGCCCAAGGAGGCGGCAGGACGAAGGCCCCCTCCTGCTCCCAGAGGCCCAGCGTCTCGACGGTCGGGTACGGCGGCCACGGCGTGCCGGCGACGGGGGGATCGTCGCCCCAGTCCGGCCGGTCGTACGGCGGGTCCTGCGGGTAACCGTCCGGAGTGCCGTAGACGGTGACCCCGTACTGGGGGAAGAGGTCGCCCATCGGGTCATACACGGCGGTCTCCCCGAGCACGCCGGCGCGCGGTTGGCAGGGGTATCGACGTCCGGCATCGCGCCACGACCGGATCCCGGGTCCAGGGCGACGCGCCCGCGGATTGGTGCGTTGAACTCATACCCCGTCAACGAGATACCCACGGCCTCGCATGTACGGCATACGGGTGTCGTCCAATAGTCAATTACCGGCCGCTAACCGGGATTACTCACGCGCTCCGACGGCCCGGCCCATCTCCTCCGGAAAATGCACTGCGGCCGAGTTCTTATACAATCCCCATCGCTCCCCGGAATTACCCAGCGCACAAACCCAGGAGAAACCTTTTCCCTACTGTGATCTCCGTCACTTCATGCTATATTTCCGGACCGCCAGGGGGCTTCCCGAATTCGAGACCCCGCGCCGAGATGAGTACGCCGCCAAAAGGGGTTCGGATGCTGAGGAAAGAGGAATACCAGGACGCCTGCGCCTTGCGTCGCCAGGGGTGGTCCCTCTCAGCGGTCGCCCGACATCTGGGGCGAGACCGGAAAACGGTGCGGGCTTACCTGAACGGGGAGCGGACGGTGGGAGTCCGAGTCCCGTCCCAGGACCATTTCCTGCGGTTTCTTCCCTACTGCCGCCAGCGCTTCAGCGATGATCCGCACCTGCGAGCGTCCGTGCTCTTCGGCGAGGTGGTCGAACTGGGGTATCCAGGCGCCTACTCGACCTTCACTCGCGCACTGCGCAAACGGGTGCCCCGGCCGAACTGTGGACTGTGCCAGCGCACACCCCAGGGGTTCGGTGCGGCGGCGGACAGCTTGCCGGGCGAGGACGTCCAGTTCGACTGGGTGGAACTGGACGACCCGCCGGCCGAGTGGGGCTGTGGGAGCCGGGCACACCTGCTGATGGGTTCACTCACACTCTCCAGTCGCTGGCGCGCGGCACTGACTCAGGGGAGGGAGTTCGCGCACTGCGTCGAGGCCATGGACCAGGTGATGAGGCGTCTGGGAGGAACGGGCGAGCGCTGGCTGTTCGACCGCACGGCTCCCATGTGCTCGGCGACCGGCAGGGTGACGGCCGCCTTCACGAGCGTGGCCCGGTACTACGGGGCCACCGTCGCGATCCGCACCCGGGACGGCCAGCAGGCCTCGGTGGACCGCTCCCGTCACTCCGTCGCCCAGCGCTGGTGGCACTCCATGCCGAAAGGCATCGGCATGCCGGCCGCACAGGCAAGTCTCGACCGGCTCGCCGAGCTTTCGGCCGGCCCCCGCCGACCGGCCTGTGACACCAGAGCGCTGCTGCCCCTGCCGGCCAAACCCTTCCCGGCTCGCCTCCGCACTCGGCGCACCGTCGGCGCCAAGGGCCTCGTGTGCTTCGAAGGAAACTTCTACGCGCTGCCCCCGGACCTGGCCGGCGCCGTGGTGAATGTCCACCGGCGCCTGGACGAGCCGTACGTGTCGATCACCACGGAGCACGGAGCGATCATCGCGCGCTTCGTGCTGGCCCCGCTGGGAGCGGGCCAGACGGTGCTCGGCCGGCGCGATCTCATCACCCTGGAACGTCCCACGCGCGCGTCACGCTCCGCGGTCCGTTCCTGCCCCGGCAGCAGGGGCAACCGGCCGCCTTCCCCGGAAGCGCTGGCCGAGGCCGAAGCCCTCCTCAGGGGCGACGGCGGGCCGGCCCCGGGCACCGGCTCGGCGGCCTCCCGCTCGCACGTGCCATCGGCGAACCGGCCCGCTCACGGCTGCCAAACACGGGCGAGGTACCTGTCGGCACGACCGAGGCGGTGAAGCCTCGAAACAGCGGCCCGGGCTCGCCACCGCCCGTCGTGACCGCTCGGCCCGGAGCCCGGACCGCGGTGACCGGCCGAGCGGCCGCCCGGCGGGCGGGGTCTTGTGGACTTCGGAGGCCACCAGCCGGTCCGCCAGACCTCCGACCTTCACCGGCGAACCGACAGAGGGAAGGAAAACCGAGAATGGCACGCGTTCCGGAAGACCACAGTCGCGGTCACGTCCTCGAGTCGACGGCAGCCGACTTCCAGGCTGTCGGTGTCGAGAGACTGCTGGCCCTGCACCTCGTGACCCGGACGAAGGCATCGGCGCGGGAGCCCCTCCGGCCGCGGATCACTCTCCACCCCGGAGAAAGTGTCGGACCATCGGAGCCTGACGATGCGACCGGCTGACCTCCCCTCCCCCGGGACGCCACCCGCCGACCGCGCCGCCGCCCGGTGGGCCGGCGACCGCTCCCGCCCGGCTCGAGTGCCGACGACGGCGAACTGGCTCACCGGCCCGGGGACCTGCACGATCCCGGGTACGGCCGGCGGCCGGCGCTCCGGGCAGCCGATCCCGTCACCGTCACGGAGGAACTGTCCCGGCGGGGTGGGATCGCCCGCGCCGGCGGCACCGGGGACGGGTGGCGATCGCGCTGGTCGTACCGAGCCGCGCGGGACCGGAACGGGTCGGTCCTCCTTCACGCCCAGTCAGCGCGGCCTCCCGACTTTGCTTATGGCATATTCACTCAGCAGGGTGGTTTAGTCACATTTAGCACCTTTGCCTCCCGAAAGTTCCTGATAGTTGTTCCATGGGCGAGATGCGTGTTCTGCTCGGACGGCGCGGTGTCGCGGACGGTGGATCCACCGGTCGGCACGGTGGCGGTACGAGCGGTGCCCGCCAACGCCAAGGACGACACCGGATTGAGCCGGGACCACCCCGGTCACGCCTACCGGCCAGCGCCGCAGCGTGACTCGCCCGCTCTCTTCCGCCTTCATCACGGAGAAAACGGAGCCAGCATGCCGCTACCCACCATCGGAAAGCCTCGAGCCTTGACGCCCGAACAGGCGGCCGCCATGACACCGGGGATGTGGCTGGCTGGCGTCCTCGGCCGGTACCGGCGCGATCAGGCCGTCATCCGATGGGCCGCCCAGCCGCACCACCTGCTGGCGGTTCCCTCCGGTGTGCGATGGGACGCCGTCAGCGTCCCGGCGCACCTGGGCATGCCGCTGCTGGAGCGCCTCCTGGGTGGACCGGGAATCGAGCGCGTCGGTCCGGTCCTCTGCGACGGCCGGGACGACCGCACCTACTGGCTGATCCCCGTGGGGTCCTTCGTCGGATGCAAGGCACTCCATCCTGACGTGCACCTCATGACCTCCGGTCACCTCGTCGAAGTGCCCTCCCCCGGCGTCGAGCACGCGTCGGACCTGATGGCGGATTTCCTGACAGAACAACCGTCCGACTGTTCGGACGACCAAGCCTCCGAGCCCGTGACGTGGGCGCACTGGCCGACCGTCAACGGCGTTCTCACCCCGCCGGAAGACTTCATCGGGTCACTCACCAGTCCCCACCGCGCCCATGTGCCGTCGCGCTGCGTGCCCACTTCGCGCGGGCTCCTCGTCCCGCACCCCCGGCGCGCCCTGCTGCCCCCGCGGCAGCACCGGCTGGCACACCAGTGCCGCCACCGCCGCTGACCGGCGGTTCCGATCGCCCTTCCGCTCCGATCTGGTTGATCGGAGCGGACAGGAAACGAGGGCAGCCGTCGCGCACGATGTGCCCGATGAACCGGATTCCCCTGGTCACGCTCTCGGCGTGTTCACGCACAGGCCGGATCGCGGACGCCCGTGCCGTCATCAGGGCCGTGCAGTCGAATACCGCGAAGATATCCGGGTGATCGGCGAAGATTCGCTCCATCAGGCACACATCGGAAATGTCGCCCACGTAGAAGGTGTGGCCCGCGGCGATCTCGCCCCGAGCTGCCGCGATATTTCCCAGAATGACGGGCTCGATCCCGTGGTCAATGCAGACGGAAGCGATCGTGTCACCGACGAAGCTGGCACCGCCGGCGATGAGAACCTTCATACAAACCTCTCGTGCTTGCGCCCGAAACGAATGTGCGTGACGAGGGACACCTGCGACAGCGGAACGAGGCCTTCGGCTCCGGGTGATCCTACCCGGCACGAACGGCGCGGAGATCTCCTACTGATCACCAAAGCACCTGATCGGCATTCTGACCCGCTCTGTCGGCCCGGCCACCGGGGCGGCGGAGCAAGCGGAGTTCTCCTCGACAATGGCCAGGGCCTGCCCGATCGCCTCGCACAACATCATCAGGTCTTCGATATCACCGGTCACGGCGGCGGGGGCGATCCGGGCGAGCGCGCCGATGGCCACCAAGGACAGGCCCTCGACCGTGGTGAGGTCAGGACGATCACCGCTGGCCGGTGGGCTGCTGAGCACCACGTATCCGTCCAGTTCCTCCCTGATCTCGGCGCTCACGCCTCCCCAACCCGCCGTCCAGGTCCCGCGCCCGTTCGGCACGTCCTCATCAGCCGGATCGAGCCCGGTCAGCACGACTTCAACGGCGTCCGCGTACGCGCCCAGCACCACCTGGTGGAGCTCGTGGTCCTGCCGTTCCGCCACGCCGCGGATCCATCCTGCGGCGCGAACACCGACCTCGGCCGCCATGCGCAGCGCCCGGTGCCCCGAGGGGACCTCGCCGGTGCCGGGCGACGACGAACCAGCATGATCGTCGGAAATCGAGAGTGTGTATACGGTCATGCCGGAACAACCAGTGGGATGTCACGGCGGTTACGCCAACTACGCTGGCGCTCAGTGGAATTGGCCACTCCGGCATGGCGCCGCGGCCCGGGTTCCGAGAACGCACGCACCGCACCGGGGCATGCCTGGATCGAACAACGAACCAGCCCGGATCTTTCCGGCCACCGGTCTGCCGGTTGGTTCAAGGTGGCAGACCGTGCCTGACGAGCAGAAGCCCGTACCCTTCGCGGGCGTGAAGGTGGCGAGGGGAGCGTGCGTGGCCGTGAGCGCCGGCCGTGAGCGCTCTGCCGTTCGGGTGATGTGATGCCGGAGCCATTGCCAGAGCCCTGGCGGAAATGGATTACTTCACGTATCCGAACCGTAGGCCACCAGCCGCCGGAGGGGGCTGCGGTCGGCCTGTCATCGGCTTCAGGGGCATCCCGGATCCGGCGCTGCGATGGACGCCCACTGAGGCGACAGGATCCACCAGCCGGTACGGCCGAGTCGCCCACCGCCAGCAGTCGGTTGCCACCGACGTCGCCACCCGAGTGCCCACGACGGCGACTGTCCGACGTCACCGCACGTGGGACAGCCGGCGCGGTCGACGTCGTGGTCACCGCCACGGGCGGCTCCACCCACGCCGGTCCTGGCATCCGAGGCGGCACTCCTGTCGCCCGACACGTCCACCGGGCTCAGGCGGCCGGACATCCCGGATAGAGGCACCTCCTGGCAGCGCCCGGGCGCTCTCCATCACCTCCTCCGGGCGACGGCTGGCAGCCGCCATTGGAGAGGCCCCATGAACACGTCCCAGACCCCGCTCCCAACGGCGGCCCCGGCGGCATCGCCGACGCTCTCCGCGCTCGCTCCAAGCCAGGGGCCGGTGTCGGGAGGATCCACGGTGACGCTGACCGGCACCAACCTCACCGGGGCGACCGCGGTGAGTTTCGGCAGTACGCCGGCCACATCGTTCACCGTGGTCTCCGCCACCCAGATCACCGCGACCACGCCGGCCGAGGCCGCGGGCCCCGTCCAGGTCACCGTCACCACCCCAGGCGGCACCAGCAACACCCTCACCTACACCCAGATTCAGCTACCCGGCATCTGACGCTCTGGGGATCGCTTAGGACACGAAGGGCGGTCGGCAGGCCCGGCCCGAGTGATGTTCCAGCAGATGGTTCCGCTTCGAAGGCACCCCGGCGAGTCGTCCGGACGGTACGCACGGCTTCGAGAGCCTGCGGCGCACGTGGCAGCTCGACCGCGGCGGCCCCGGTTTCGCGCCTGGACGGACGTACGACGGGATGCCGGTTTCCCGGTCCATCACCTCCGCAGTGCCTCCCGCGCACTGCGCTCCGTCGCCACCAGCACCGCCCCCCGACGAGTTGAACCGGATGCCAGGCCGTGCGTTCAGTGCCGTGGAAGATCTGCTGCCGGCAGGAGGCGCCGGTGGCGACGATCACGGTGTCGTCGGGTTCCGCTCGGACGGCGGGGAAGAGCCGGTCGTTGCCGACCTTCATGGAGAGGTCGTAGTGCTCGGCTTCGAAGCCGAAGGAACCCGCCATGCCGCAGCAGCCGGCGTCCAGTTCGACGACCTCGACGCCCGGGATCCGGCTGAGCAGGGCGATGGTGGCGGCGGTGCCGACCTCCGCCTTCTGGTGACAGTGACCGTGGTAGAGGCGCCGACGCCCGGCGGGCCAGCGGTCCGCCCGCAGGCGGAGCCGCCGCGCGTCGATGGCCTCGGTGAGGAGTTCCTCCACTGGCGGACGCACCCGGCGATGCCCCGGACGGCGGCGGCGTCGGGGTGCCGGGCCAGGTGCTCGTCCCGCAGCGTCATCAGGCAGGACGGTTCGCAGCCGGTGATCGGTGAGCCCGGGGCGCTGCCGGCGCGCAGGGCGCGCGCGAGCCGGCCGGACTTCTCCTTCGCGTCGTCCAGCAGCCCCTTGGCGAGGCTGGAGCGGGCGCAGCAACCGCCGGCCTCCAACCGGACCCGCCAGCCTGCGAGTTCCAGGGGCTCGACGGCCGCCCGGCCGCTGTCGGGTCCGGTGTGGGTGGTGAAGGAGCCGGCGAGGAAGGTGACCTCGCCCAGTCCGGGAACCGGGACCGCGCGTTCGTGCCGGCCGAACCAGCGGGCCAGGTTGCGGTGGGCGAAGACCGGCACGGGCCTGGCATCGGTGATGCCCAGCCGGCGCCGTATCGGTCGACGCACGGAGCGGTTGCGGCCGGTGAGGTTGGCCAGCGGTGCGGTGGCCGAGCCGATCCGGTTGAGCAGGCGGATGTCGCCGAAGAGCCGGGACCTCAGCGGGACCCCGTGCCGGTCGTGGTGGTGGGAGAGGGCCTCGGCCTTGAGCGCGGCCATGTCCACGCCCAACGGGCACTCGCTCTTGCAGGCCTTGCACATCAGGCACAGGTCGAGGATCTCGTGCAGGCGCTCGTCGCCGAGTGCCCGTCGGGGGTCCGGTTCGGAGAGTGCTTTCACCAGGGCGTTGGCGCGGCCGCGGGTGGAGTGCCCCTCGCCCCGGGTGGCCATGTACGAGGGGCACATCGCACCGGTGCCGCTCTTGCGGCACAGCCCGATGTTCATGCAGCGGTCGGCCGCACCGCGCATGCCGCCGACGACCTCGAACGCCAGCCGGGTGCGCGGTTCGGGAGCGGGCGGCAGGGCCGGGTCACGCTGGTGGTCCGTCGTGGCGCATCCTCGCCGAGGTCCGCATGAACGCCCGCCACGCCACCAAGCTCCTGCGGGCACTGCTCGTTTCCGGCCGGGGGCGCTGTGCGGGCCGATGGCGGAAGCCTCGCCGGGCGTGTGCTCCTGCCACTTCCTCGCCGTTGCGAGGCTTCAACTGCGCGCGGTCGAGTACGACAGGACGGCTTGTGCGCGTCGTGCACCAGCTGGCGAGGCCTCGTCACGTTGTCTGGTGGGTGCGGGCGAGTTGGAGGACCGTGCTCCATTCGCCGAGGATGTGCTGGAGTTGAGCGGTGCTGTTCTTGATGGCCTGGTGCTGGTAGGTGCCCCAGAGCGTCGTGAAGGTCTGCATGTACTGGGTCTTGGTCTTGCAGGTGAAGTCGGTTTCTGCCGCGTGCTTCTCGTAGGGGGAGGGCGGTGGGAGTGTGGCACCCTTCGGAACCGGCAGTCCGCGCCCGAGCAGGCTCCGGTCGTGCTGCGGGGCGAGCGGGTTGGGGTAGTTGTATCCGGCCTGTTTCATGCAGGTGCTCCAGGCGGCGTCGGCGGCTCGGAGGCGGGGGTCGGCGAAGACCCGGTCCAGGGCGTTGGAGCGGAGGTTCTCCAGTCTGGAGCTCGCGTCGTTGGCCTCGGCCATGTCGAGCACGTCGTAGGCCTTGCCCGCGCAGCCGTTGAAGGCGCTGACGACGTTCTGCGGGACGGCGGGCTGGGCGCCGGTGCCGGATGTGGGATCGGGCATGCGATAGCCGAACTGCTGGGCGTCGGCCATGGTGGAGACGCCGTAGTACACCAACGGGGGTGTGGGGGTGGGCAGGTAGTTGCCTCCCCAGCCGGCCGGCAGGGTGAGTCCCTGGGTGTGCATGCAGGCCTGCTCGATCCGGGTCGCGGCCTTGAAGATCAGATTCTCGTCATCGGGGGTGGCGTAGGCGTCGTAGGCGTCCAGGGGCAGGATCATCGATCCGTCCGACAGGAGCTCCGCACCGTTCGTCCGGTAGGTCACGGTCACACCAGCGGGCGGGCTGATCGTGAAGGCACTCAGTTGGGCCTCGGGTGCGGCCGGGGCCTGGTCGAGGTGGGCCAGGGCAACGGCCCCGGCCGCGATGACGGCGAGACCGCTCACAGCCACCTTGCGGCGCAGTGAGCGGAGGGTTCCCTGCTTGTGCGGGCGGCGGGTGGAATCGGCCTGCATCGCTGGCTCCTGGGCGCGAACGAGGCGAGAAGAGAGGGAAGCGGCACAAGGTGCGGGCCCCGGGGCGAGGCACGGTCCGTGCCTCGCCCGGCCCCGCCCCGGGGGACTGATTTCTGCCCACGTGCTGCCGCCAATGGGCGTGGTTCGCCCATGGTGGTGCTGCGCGGCACGCGCGCTCGCTGCCGGGAGCCTGGCGGCAGGTTCCCGACCGCCGGCGGCTGGGGAGCGTCAGGTCCAGTGCTGGTAGTTGTTGCCCAGGCCGTAGGCGCTGTTGGTGTAGGCGCCAGTGCCCTGCGGACCGCTGCCGCCGTCGAGGTAGAAGCCGGTGGCCTTGTCCCGCAGCGCCCAGCCGTTCGTGGTGGAGATCTCGTACCACCGCTGGTTGTTGTTGCCGCTGCAGTCCATGGTGTACGTGTTGCCCTCGTTGCCCCAGTGGGCGTCGCTGTCCAGGCACTGGTTGTTGTTCTGCTGGCTCGCCTCGAACCAGGTGCCGTCCGACTGGAGTTCGTCGTACCACTGACACCCGTAGGTGTAGGAGCTGCACCCGCTGCCGGTGCCGACAGGGGCCGGGTAGCTTCCTTGCCCAGCCCAGAGGTAGTTCCCGGTGGCCTTGTTCTGCCAGGTGACGATGCTGTTGGCCGAGGCGGTGCCGGCGATCCCGAGCGTGGTGGCCGCGAGCACCGCGCCCACCACGGCGGCCCTGCGAAGGCGCGTCGTGCGACGTATGGCTATGATCATGACAATTCCTTCCGTCTCTTGCGGGATTGGTCGTGGATTGCGCCGGTCCCAGCCCGGCGTGCTTGGCTCCTGCGGTTTCGGGCAGGCCGAGGCACTCCCCCGACATCGAGGAGTTCGCGTGTGCCCAGGAACCCGGCCCGCACTTTCTGCCACCCGGGCGCGAGGTCCCGCCTCCCGCCCGTCGACGACTGGTTGCCGCCGTCCACGCACCCGGGTGGGCTGCCCGGGGACCAGTGGTGGCCGGGCAGGGCCGCGGAGGCTCACCTGCAATACAGGAGGCTGCACGGATCACCCCAACCGGTGTCCGCCAGGACGGTGTGCGATCGCGACTGGCCGGCCGAACTGATCCCGGCGCCAGCAGTCACGCCGAGCATTGCGACGAGCGTCAGGCCGAACAGCGCGAGCTTGCGCATGGCAGATTCCCCCTCGGTTACGTCCCAGGCGGCCGGTGGCTTGGTGTCGCCCGGCCGAGTCCCACACTGCCGGGCGATCAGGGCCGCGGGCCATGCGGACGATGGGTCATGATGTGACGGAGCCGGAACAGGAAGGAAGACGAAGGCACCTGAACCGGGCGAAGTGTGGGCGAACTCGGGGCAGCCGTATCGCCTCGGCATCATCCATCGCACCAGGACGCCCCACCAGCCGCCCAGTGCCGACAAGATCGACCATTCACGCGATCGCGGCCGGAGCCCCGAAGGCGGCCACCCGGTACTCACGCATTGGCTAGACCCGCCAGTCTTTGACTCGCCGTCAAGGGTAGTTATAGCCTCTAATGGTCGATTGGCCATCTCACTCCCCCGCAGGGGGCTGATGCCTGCTCAACCGGTGCCACCCGCTGCCCAGTCGACCAAGGGGACCGCCATGTCCGGACTACGCACCGCCCTGCTCGTCCTCCCGCCCACCGTCGGTCTGCTGGGTGCCGGTCCCGCCCACGGCCGGCCTCCCCGCCACCACGCTGGTGATCACCTCGACCGTCCGCCAGATCGCGCACGGCTCCTGCATCCGCTGGACCGGCCCCGCGGACGGCACCGGGCTGCACATCGACGGCGTGCATGTCTGGACCTTCGCCAAGGTCCCCGGGGGCGTCCTGGCGAGCACCGAGGAGACCCACACCGGCCCCCAGGTGGACGCCGACGTCCCCACCGCGACCGAGATCCTCCGGCAGGGCCTGGACGCCTGGCTGGATGCCCTGAAGGCCACCGCCGAGCAGCGGGCCCATGACGCGTCAGAGTGCCGCTGATCCGGAACCGGTGGCGGAGCATCGGCTTGGCTGGGCCCGGGCGCGAGCGCGTTCAGCGGCACAGGGCGCGCAGGGCGGTGAGGCAGTCCGCGGCCCGGCGCTGCGGGTCGGTGTCGGTGCTGGCCCAGGCGATCCGGGCGTCCGGTCGGACCAGAACGGCCGTGACGTCCCGCCAGATCGGATCCGCCGCTTCGGTGTTGACGGTGGCTGCCCGCCGTTCCAGACCGCCCGCGGAACACGGCGTCCGCGTCCCGCCGAGGTCCAGCAGCAGTGGCCGGCCGTGGTGCATCAACGGGTGGGCCGTGGGTGCGTCGGCCGTGTCCAGGGCGAGGCCGGCCAGTCGCGTGCCGTCCAGCGGGTGGGCGCCGGGTGCGGCGTCGGCGGGGAGCGGGTCGTCGAAACCGGCGATCCTGCGGGCCCACTGGCGGTTGGTCTGCGGTTCGGCCAGCGCGGTGGACCAGACCTCGCGCAGCGCGATCTGCTCCGGGGTCGCCGCGGCGAACAGGGCGAGCTGCGCGCGGGTGTTGTCGATGACGGCGCGGGCGGCCGGCCGGCGCTCCGCGTCGTAGCTGTCGAGCAGCCCGTCGGGCGCCCGGCCCTGGAGGGTGGCGGCCAGCTTCCAGCCCAGGTTGGTGGCGTCCTGGATGCCGAGGTTCATGCCCTGCCCACCGGCCGGGAAGAACATGTGCGCCGCGTCCCCGGCCACCAGCACCCGTCCGGCCCGGTACCGCGCGGCCTGGCGGGTGGCGTTGCCGTAGCGCGAGAGCCACCGGGGGTTGCGGATGCCCAGGTCCCGTCCCAGTAGCGCACGGGTCTGCTCGCGCACCTCCCCCAGGGTCAGCGGTTCGCCGGTGCCGTGGTGCATGGTGGCCGTGGAGAGGCCCGCCAGCCGGTGGACGCCGTCGCCGATCGGGGCCGCCAGGAACGAACCGGCCGGCCCGGTGGCCGCGAGCGGCGCGGTGGGCGGGTCGTCGAGTTCGACGTCGGCGAGCCACCCGGTCAGCGTGGTGTCCTGACCGGGGAAGTCGATGCCGGCCGCCTGGCGCACCGCGCTGCGGGTGCCGTCGCAGCCCACCACCCAGCGCGCCCGCACGGTCCGGTGGGTGCCACCGGCCCGGACCACCACCTCGACGGCGTCCGGCCCCTGGACGAGCAAGACGACCTCCTGCCCGCGCAGCACCCGGGCGCCCACGGCGACCGCGTGCTCCTCCAGGAGTTGCTCGGTGACGGACTGACCGAGCGCCAGCATGAACGGGTGCACCGCTCCGACCGTGGAGAAGTCCAGCCTGGTGGTCGCCGCCCCGAAGTGGCCGGTCGGCACCGGGGTGCCCCGTTCGATGAACCGCTCCGCGAGTCCGCGGGTGGCGAAGGTGTCCAGCGTGCCGGCCTGCATGCCGACCGCGCGCGACCGTCCGTCCGGTGCCGCCCGGCGTTCCACGACGGTCACCTCCACCCCGTGCAGGCGCAGCTCCGTGGCCAGCCAGAGCCCCACCGGGCCGGCCCCGGCGATGAGCACGTCGAGCATGACGACCACTTCCTCTCACTCTTGTCCGTTGGACAAGGATGAGCATGCCCTAGAATTATCCATTGGACAACAGGGGTTGGGACGGCAGGGCGCGGAAGCCGACCGGAGAGGCGCATCGGATGGGTACGACACGGGGCGAGATCGTCGCCGCCACGCTGGCGGTCCTCGACGAGCACGGGCTGGACGGCGTGACCATGCGCGCCGTCGCGGCCCGGCTCGGCGTGCAGCACAACACCGTCCGCTGGCACGCCTCCAGCAAGGGCCGCCTGCTCGAACTGGCCTCCGACGAACTCCTCGCGCACTGTCTCGACGAGCCGCTGCCCGAGGCCTTCCCCGACCGGCTCAAGGAACTGAGCCTCCGTTGCCGCACGGCACTGCTCTCCCACCGCGACGCCGCCAGGATGGTCGCGGGCGTCTTCGCGGCCGAGCCCCGCACGCTGCGCTACGCCGACACCGTGATCGCCACCCTGCTGGCGGCCGGCCACTCGCCGCGCACGGCCGCGTGGACCCACTGGACGATCTTCTACCTGACCCTGGGCCTCACCCAGGAACAGCAGGCCGCCCAGGAGACCACACCGACCCTCCTCCCGGACCAGGCCCCGGCCGACAGCTACCCGGCCCTGGCCGAGGTCCTGCCGTACGTCGGCCCCGACAGCTTCGACCAGCGGTTCGAATTCGCCCTCGGCCTGATCATCGCCGGCCTTCCCCGGGCCGAGCTTGCCGAGCAGGATTGAGGCCGGGGACGCGGCGGCGAGCGGGGGCGGCCGAACGCGCTCCGCTCCCACCTCCGAAGGTGGATACGTCCTGCCGTCCGTGGCGTGATCACCAGGAGTCTGACACGGGCCGGCGTGATCATCCGTTGGTGGCACGGACTGGCCGGCTCGAGCCCGCTTCCGCACGACGAGGCCACGCCCCCGGCCCACCGCCGAGCCGAGGGCCGGAGCCCACGGGCCGTCGCCGAGATCCGCGCCCACCCGCGCCGACCAGCCGCACCACCAAAGGACCGTCATGACCCTGGAGATAGACCTGCCGCTCGGCGCGAACGCCGACAGCGATGCCCACGCCGAGCGACTGGCCGCCGGCCTCACCGAAGTCGGCAACGAACGCTTCCTACGGGCCGTGTCCGCGACCGGGCGCACTTCCACCACCGCAGCACCACCGCCCTGTTCGGCCCGCCAAGCAGTCGACCCGGGATCGCCGAGCCGGACGCCAGTCTGCTGCTGCGCGCGATCCACCTGTGCTTCTCCGCCCACCTGCCGCTGAGCCTGTCCCCCGACGTCCTCTGGTACGCGGTGGTCCACGAGGTCGCCGTCCACATCCAGCTGAACACCGACACCTACGAGGGCCTCTTCACCACCACCCCCGGTGAGCGGCAGACCATCGTCGTGCACGACGACTTCACTCCCCTCGACTGGGAACGGGGGAACGGGCCGTCAACCTGGTCCAGCAGCCGCTGCGGGAGCGAATCGGCGAGGAGATCGCCGACCTGTTCGAACGCGCCACCCGCACCCAGCCGCGCAGGAGCCTGGGCGAGGGGTCAGCGAAGTGACGTACCCGACCCTGAGCGCGCCGGCCAGAACCGGCCCTCCTCGCACGCGGCCTTCGTGGGCGGCTCGTGCCAGGCCCTGGTCGCCGCCGTCGGGGCAGGGCGCGGCAGATGCGGTGGCGGACCAGATGCCGGCCGCGCGACGGCGCGACCCGGACGCGGGCTCACCCGAACGCACGTACGTGTCGGCGGGGCATCAGTGGCCGGACGTGGTGAGGTGATGCGGGCGGCGGGAACTGGGCCGAGATCGCCGGCTCGCCGCCCGAGACGGGGAGCGTTCATGTACGGCGTACTCAGATCCGTTGCCGCGGCGGCCAGTGCCGCCAGTGCACTGCTGGGTCCAGCGATGGCCCCGGCCAACTCCGGGGCCGTGGCGGCGCTCGCCCCGCAATCCGCGTGGGCTGCCGAGGACGTACGGGGCGAGGGAGACGGCACGCTCATCACCCGCCTGCACACACCCCCTACCGGCACGTCGATCGCCTCACCCGCGCGCGACACCCTCTTCGCCTGCAAAGGGGGGACCCTCACCCGGCCCGACCGCCCGTGGATCGACGCGCACGGTGTGATCGACGTACTCAAGCGCCCGTTCGTATCGGGGACCATGCACTGGCACCAGTACCTGAAGGTGTCGACGACCGCGACCGAGAGGCGTTTCAAGGGCAACGGCCTCCCGGACCATCCCACCGGGCGCTTCCCCGTCCAGAAGGGCACCCCCGCCTACAAGTACTACGCGGAGATTCCCGCGCACGGGTACCCCAACGCCGCCGCGATCCCCATCAGACCGTGGAACCTCGACGTCGCCGTTCCGCGCGATCCGTCTGTCCAGGCGCAGCCCACGTGCATCGACCAGTTGACGACCGGGATGGCTCTGGCGGGCGGCACCTTCCACCTGGAGGTGGCCACCGATGCGGAGGACCGACCGGTCGACCCCAACGCGGCGCTGCCGCTGGACCGCTGCTGGGGCCATCCGTACGACACGCAGTACCACTACCACGGCCCCTCGCAGACCTGCTTCGGCAGCAAGCCTTCGAGGGGATCCGCGGACACCCGTTCCCGGCACTCACCGCTCGTGGGATACGCCATCGACGGCTTCGGGATCTTCGGGCCGCGCGGCGAGGACGGAAAGATCGTCAAGAACGGGGATCTGGATGTCTGCCACGGTCACACACACGCGATCATGTGGGACGGCAAGAAGGTCGTCATGTACCACTACCACCTCAATGGAGAGTATCCGTACTCCATCGGATGTTTCCGAGGGAAGCCGGTGACGGTGCCCGGATCCGGGCACGGCTGGCACTAGGCACAGAACCGCCGGACATCGGTGACACGTGGAACGCCTCGGCGCCACCAGCCGCTTCGAAGCCGGGCTCAAGGCTGCCCAGCGGGGCTGGCCGTGGAGCGGAGCAGCTTCGGGCGCGCCCAACGAGGCGGCCGGAGGTCGGGCGCGCTGGCGACGAGCGCACCGCGGCCGGGGCGAGGGCCCGCCGGAGGGCTGGCCACCCACCCTCGACCCCGCATCCCTGGCACGGGCCGGGCGGCGAGGAGGGTGCCGGAATGCCGCGCGGGGCGCGGCGGTGGCGCGGGACGCGGGGCCCGAATGTGACCGTGGGACGCAGATCATGGACAGAGGGCGACGATCACGTCCGGCAACGCGGCGCCCCCGAACCCGCTACTGTCCGTTTTTCGTTGTCTCAAGCACTGGTAAATGTTTTGTCAACTGCCGGCAAGTTGGCACGCTGGAGGACTCCCCCCGTCGCACCGGCGATGGACCCCCAACCCCGAGGAGCCCCAGCCAACATGTCGAACCGCACCACCGGCCGTTCCCTGTCCCGTCGCACGACCGTCGGCCGCGCCGCTCTTGCCACGCTCGCCCTGACCGGGATCGGCATCAGTGCCGCTCCGGGCGCAATGGCACAGACCGCCAGCGCACCCGCGCCGAAGACGCCGGCGCCGTCGACCGTCTACAGCACCGCGACCGGCGGGCACACCGTCGCGCTCACCTTCGACGACGGCCCGGGCCCGTACACCGGGCAGGTCCTCGACCTGCTCGCGCAGTACCACGCCAAGGCGACGTTCTGCGAGATAGGCCCGCAGGCCACCGCCAACCCGGCCCTGGTCAAGCGGATCGTCGCAGCCGGTCACCGGCTCTGCGACCACACCGTGCACCACCCCCAGCCGATGCGGACCCTCCCGCACGGCCAGCAGGTCAGCGAGATCGACGGGGCCAAGGACATGATCGCCAAGGCCGGTGGACCGGGCACCCAGGTCACCTGGTACCGCGCCCCCGGCGGGGACTTCACGACCGGCACCAGCCAGATCGCCGTGCAGGACGGCCTGCGGCCGCTCGGCTGGACCGTCGACCCGCGCGACTGGGCGCGCCCCGGAGTCGACTCGATCATCGCCACGGTCAAGCAGGAGCTGCGCCCCGGCGGGATCATCCTGATGCACGACGGCGGCGGCGACCGCAGCCAGACCGTCGACGCCCTGCGCCAGCTGTTGCCGTGGCTGGTCCAGCAGGGCTACACCTTCGACTTCCCGGCGAGCTGATCCGGGCCGGGGGGGGGGGGGGGGCGGGGGGGGGGGGGTGGGGGGGGGGGGCGGGGGGGGGTGTGGGGGGGGGGGGTGGGGGAGC
>NZ_JBVHLF010000073.1:0-39413 GCF_055559155.1 Kitasatospora sp. NPDC024654 | reverse complement strand
ACCAACTGGCCGATCGGCTTCTTCGTGACCACGTTCACCTTCGGCAGCTACCTCCTCGCCCACGCCGTACGCTGGACACGCCGGACGTACCGCACGGGCCGGACACCGCTTCCAGCCCGAGGCACGGCCTGACGGTCCGTGGGGAGCCGGCCGGCTCCCCACGGACCGTTCCGGTCGCGCGGGCGCCACCGGTGACCGGAGTGGCGGTCCGGGTGCCCCGGGATCAGTGGGCGGGTCGGTCGTCATCGGCGGCGGCGAGGCAACTCGTGCAGATACCGGCCAGCTCCACGGTGTGCCGCACGTCCGCGAACCCGGATTCCTCGGCCACCTGGTCCGCCCAGGTCTCGACCGGGCCGGAGTCCACGGCCACGCTCAGCCCGCACGCGCGGCAGATCAGGTAGTGCCGGTGGTCGGCGCCCGGACGGTAGCGGAACAGCCGTTCGCCGTTGACGTCCCGGACGACGTCGGCCCCGCCGGCGTCGACGAGCGCGGTGAGCGTGCGGTAGACGGTGCTCAGCCCCACCCGTGACCCCCTCGTCAGCAGACCGGCGTGCAGGATCTGGGCACTGACGAAGCCCTCACTGCCCATCAGCGCCTCCAGTACGACGGTGCGCTGGGGAGTCGGCCGCCCGATCGACGCGAACGCACCGGACGGCGTGCGGCCGGCCGCGCCGGTCCGCTCCGCCGTGCGGCCGAGGGACGGGACCGGCACGGAGACGTCGGTGACGTTCACGTTCCTCCCCGTTCCGGTGTCGCGGTCGGCACGAGTCGGGCGGGATGCCCGCGAGCCTGGCGGGGCAGGGCAGCACGCATGGTCTGGAGTACTCCTCGGGAACCTGCGGCCCCGGCGGAAGGGGCCCACTACAGTCCACGCTAATCGGAAACGATTTTCAAAACCAGATGCAGACGGCATCGAGTTGTGCGCCGCCCTGGAAACCCGACCCGATCGGAGCACCTCCACGCCGACCACCACGTCCCGCACTTCACGCATGCACAGATCGCCATATGCTAATGTCCATCCTTGTCAGGCACCGAACAAGGAGGCACGCGCATGTCCGCCACCGTCGAGCACCGGCCACACCCCGACCACGCCCACACCCACGGCGAGGGCTGCGGCCACGTGGCCGTACCGCACGGGGACCACGTCGACTACGCCCACGACAACCACCTCCACCGCGCCCACGGGGACCACGTCGACGAGTGCGCCAGCACCGAGCACGTGACCCACGAGGGCCACCAGCACGAGCACGGCCCGGACTGCGGTCACGTCGCCGTGCCGCACGGGGACCACGCCGACTTCATCCACGACGGCCACCGCCACGCCGCCCACGAGGGCCACTGGGACGACCACCGACCGATCGCCCTCCGCGAGCGTCCGAGCACGGACAAGTGAAAGTCGTTGTCATATGCTAATTTACGCATATGACAACGACTCCTCCGGACGACGAGGCCAGACCGGACCTACAGGCCGCCAGCGAGCTGCTGCGCGCACTGGCCGCCCCGGTCCGGTTGGGCATCGTGCGCGAGCTGGCCGACGGCGGCAAGCGCGTGCACGAACTCGTGACCACCCTCGGCGTGAGCCAGCCCCTGGTCTCCCAGCACCTGCGAGTGCTGCGGGCCTTCCGGATCGTCACCGCCCATCGCCAGGCCCGCGAGATCGAGTACACCCTCACCGACGCCCACATCGCCCACATCGTCCTGGACGCGATCCGGCACGCCCAGGAGTCCGGCACGCCCAGGGCGGAACGGTAGGGCCGCGCACCGGCGCGGACCGGGTCAACTGCCGGAGCGCGGCTGCCGACGGCGCTCCCACAGGTCGGGCCGGTCGTCCTTGCCGAAGTACCCGGCGAGGAGCAGTTCCAGGAGAACGCCCTCCGCCTCGTCGGTTCCACGACGGTAGCTGCCCCGGTCGGACTCCACCCAGGCACACACCGGCCGCCAGCCGCGCGTGGTCGACTCGACGGCGACCTCGAAGACGCAGGAACCGGCCCAACTGCGGTACAGGAAGAGTCGATCACCGTCGAGGTGGACGTTCCACTTCTCCTCCGTGGCCCGGGCCTGGACGCCGTGCCGGATCCGCTGCCACTGGCCGGGCGTCCACAGCAGGTCCGGGACGGGAACCGGCTCGGGACGCTTGATCGGCGTCGTCCCACCGAAGTCCGCGCGGTTCGTGTCGGTGCCCAACCGGTCCGGCTCCAGCCATCCGGGCAGTGGCTCCACCGCCTCGCGCCACCCACGGGGGACTCCCTCCACTCCCAGCCGGCCAGCCAGGATTCCGGCCACGATCGCGCAGGTGGTGTCAACGTCCCCGCCCGCGGCGGCGGTTGTCCACAGCGCGGCCTCGAAGTCGTCGAGGTGCCGGGTGGCGCACCACAGCGTGAACGGCACCGTGTCCACCGCACTGACCTGCCGCCCGTTGCCGAGACGGTGAGCGGCCAACTCCACATGCGGCTGCTCGGCCAGCTCCAACGCCTCGGCCACGCCGTCGCGGACCTTCCCCATGGGCGTCAACTCCAGCACCGGCCCGAGCAGTTCGGCTGCGGCCAGGCGCCGGCCCCGGCTGCGCGCCGCACCACCGGCCGCCACCGCGACGGCCACGGCCCCGGCCACCGCCTCGGGATGGGTGTGCGTCACCGTGGCCGAGCGCGCGGCCTGCCAGGCCGCCTCCTCCAGGTCCACGCCGAACCAGGCTCCCAGCGGTGCCACGCGCATCGCCGCCCCGTTACCCCAGGACCCCTGCCCGTCGAACAGCCCCGCGGCGAGCTCCTGCCACGAGCCGCCTTCCCGTACCAGCCGAAGCAACCGGTTCATCGCCGGGCCGTAGCCACGGTCGAAGTCGTGCCGCCGGGCGAAGGAGTGCGCCAGTTCCCGCTGGTTCACCGTGCCGCGCGACCGCAACACGTCGAACACGGAACAGGCCATCTCGGCATCGTCCGTCCACGGCCATCGGCCGGGTGGAACCCGGCGCTCGCGCAGAGCGGGCAGGTTGTCGGGGACGAAGAACTGAGCGCCGAACGCGTCGCCGACGGACAGTCCGTACAGCGAGTCGAGCGCGGCGGCGCGGTGATCGTAGGAGGGCTGGGAAACGGTCGAGGGTCGGGACTGGTCGGTCATCACCCGACATCATGCCGACAACGGCGGTTGCGAACCAGTGGAATCGGACTCCGCACCGAGCAGCCTCACCCTCACGCCAGGGCTGCCGCCCCTCCGGCGCCGGCCGCGTCACCGCGTCCTGGGACGGCCGGCCCGCGAGCTCCTCCGGGAGCGCCGGAGAAAGCCGCGGTCCGTCGAAGGCGGCGCTCAGAACGTCCTGAGCGCCGCGACGCCGCGGACCTCCGTCCCGATCCCGAGGGCCCGGGCCCGTTCGCACACGGCGACGGCGGCGGCGAGGTCCTGGGCGGCGGCCCCGATCGACTTGAACACGGTGACGTCGTCGGCGCGCCGGCGGCCCGGAACCTCCGCGCGCAACAACTCGGTCAGGGTGGGCACGGCCGAAACCGCCTCCCCGTGGAGCTCGCGCCAGGCGAGGACGTCACCCGACTCCCCGGTGACGAGGTCGGCCGGGACGTCGAAGACGACCGCGTCGGCCCGGGTGAAGGTGGGGACGTCGATCTCCCGATGGGCCGGCGTCGTCGAACCGATCGACACGATGTGCTGTCCGGGCTCGATCCACTCACCGCGCAGGGCGACCGGGCCGCCGGAGCCCGTGTTGGTCGCCACGACCACCACATCCATCGCGGCGACCGCCGCCCGGGCGGTGTCGACCGGCACGATCTCGACGTCGAGCTCGGCGCCCACGCGCTCGGCGAACGCTTCACGCCGGAACGGCCGGGGGCTGAAGACCTTCACCCTTCGGATCTCGCGCACGGCCGCCACGGCCGCCAGGTTGGTTTCGGCTTCGAGGCCGGCCCCGATGACGCCGACGGTGGCAGCGTCCTCGCGGGCCAGGTGCCTGGTCGCGACCCCGGCGGTGGCTCCGGTGCGCGCGGCCGTCAGGTAGGCGGCGTCGAGCAGGCTCGTGACCGCGCCGGTCTCGATGTCGCAGAGGACCACGAGGTACCGCACGCCCCGCTCGAACGAGCCGTGGAGCATCTTGAGCCCGAGCACCCCGGCCCTGCTCATGATCGCCGGCATCACCCGGAAGAACGTGCCCTCGACCGCCAGGTTGGACCGCGCCGGCATCGCCAGCCTCGGCCCGGGAGCGTCGCCGAGCGCCGCCTCGATGGCGTCGATCACCGCTGCCATGTCGCAGGACCTGCGCACCTCGTCATCGCTCAGCAGCAGTGTCGCGCCCTCCGGCGCCGCGCCACCGGCTAAGGACGGGATCTGCTTCGGTTCCATGTCTCTCCTCAATGGACGCGGAGGCCTGTTCGGCGTCGCCGGCCCACCCTCCGCCCCCGGACGGTCCCGGTGGAGGCACGGCTCAGCTGGACGCGTCGCCAGCCTAACATTGTTTGTGACCACTGGTCACAAACAACGGCGAGGTGCCCTCACCTCCTGAGGGAGCCCTCGTCGCCGCCCCCTCGTCGACAGTGGTCTCGTAGAGTCCTGGCCATGCCTGACGCCGCGACAACCCGACACCGCCCGGGACGCCCCGCCCAGATCAACCGCGAGCGGATCGTCGACGCCGCCCTCTCGGCCGGGAACCTCGACACGCTGACCATGCGGGAGCTCGCCGCCCGCCTGGAGGTCAGCCACAGCGCCCTCTACCGCTGGGTCAAGAACCGAGACCAACTGTTCGACCTCATCAGCGAAGTCATGGTCGAGCGCATCCTCCCCTCCGACGGCCCGAGCGGGGGCCACTGGCGGCCCTGGCTGGCGCGGGTCGCCTGGGCCATGCACGACCAGTTCCTCGCCGTGCCCGGCTACGCCACCCGCACCTCACGACCGCACCGCCACAACTCCCGCTCCTTCGGGCGGCTCCGCGAGGAGGTCATCACCGCCTTCACGAACACCGGACTCCACCCCGACCTGGCCGAACAGAGCTGGTACATCTTCATCACCTCCGTCGTCAGCTGGCTCGCCACCCAGGAGAACCCCCTCGACCTCGGCCACAACGCCCCTCGCTTCGAGCTGTTCCTCGACGCCCTCCTCCGGGGCCTGCCGGCGCGGGAACCAGGCGCCGAACGACACCGGGAAGCCCGGCCCGCTCCGCGCTCCCACCCTCCAGCGCTTCCGGCGGGTCCTCGATCCCCGGGGTCAGGAGGGCAGGAGCCCAACCCGTGACCGCTCGACCGCGGTTCAGGTCCGCGGGCCTTCAGCCCATCGGTTCCGGAACCGGAGCCGTGCCAGCGGCGCCCGGGGCCTGCGTGACGGCGGTGAGGATGTCGGTGATCAGGGTGCGGAGCCAGCGGTGGGCACTGTCGCGGTCGTGGCGGGCGTGCCAGGCCAGGACGGCGGGGATGGCCGGGACCGGTCCGGGCAGGGGGTAGCTGCGCAGCGGTGCTGGGAGCGCGTGGCCGGTGAGCAGCCTGGGGACGACGGTGATCAGGTGGTGGGCAGCCACCGTCCGCAGGGCCAGGGCCAGGGTCGGCACGGTGAACGCGACGCGCCTGCGGAGGTGCTGGGCGTCGAGCAGGTCGTCGACGCGGTCGTGGACGCGTCCCCGGCGGGAGATCACGACATGGGGAAGCGAGGCGAATCCGTCCCAGGTGGAGGGGTCGTGCGGTAGGTCGCGGTGGCCGACGACGGCCAGGGTGTCGGTGAGCACGGTCGTCGAGCGGGTGTCGGCGTGCCGGGGGGCCGCGTCGGTGACCTGGAGGTCGACGTGTCCCCGGCGCAGTTCGTCGACGGTGGTGTCCGCCTCCCCGAGGAAGCGCAGGCGGACGCCGGGCGCCGAGTCGGTGAGCTCGGCGGCGAGGCGTGGGAGCAGGGCGTCGGCGATGACGTCGTTGCACTGGAGGGTGAAGGTCCGCTCCAGCGCGGCGGGATCCACCTCGGCCGTCGGGGTGAGGACGGCCTGGGCCCGGGTGACGAGTTGGTGGACCTCGTCACGGATCTGCTCGGCGTAGGGCGTGGGCAGCATGGACCGGCCGGTGCGGACCAGGATCTGGTCCCCGGTCGCCCGCCTGATCCGGCTGAGGGTGCGGCTCATGGCGGGCTGCGAGAGGTGCAACCGGTCGGCGGCGGCGCTGACGCTGCGCTCGTCCAGCAGGGCGTCCAACGCGGTCAGGAGGTTCAGATCCAGATGCATGAGGGTAATGCTAAGCATCACAACTATGCATTTGAGGTTATCGAACTCTCCGCGTTGACTGGATGTCAGGCGCCGGCCGGCGCCCGGGAACGCGAGGAGGCAACGATGCGTACAGTGATCGCCGGAGGGGGCCTGGTCGGGCTCACCACCGCAGCGTCCCTCCAGCTGATCGGACACGAGGTCACGGTGCTGGAGCAGGCGCCGCGGGTGCGTGCCGCGGGAGCGGGGATCGGCCTGTGGCCCAACGCGCTGCGCGAGTTCGACCGGATCGGCATCGGCGCGGACGTTCGCGGCATGGGTGGGGAGATCGACGCCTGGTTCTTCGACGCCGCCGGCCGCCCGCTGCGCGCCACCGGCTACCACGAGTCCGACCACCAGTTCCTGCTCGTGCCGCGGCCCGGTCTGAACAGCCTGCTGGCCGACACCGTCGGCCGCGACCGGATCCTCCTCGACGCCCGGGTGACCGGGTACACCGAGCGCGAGTCGGAGGTTGTCGTCCACCTCGCCGGCGGTGCGGAGCTGCACGCGGACCTGCTGATCGGCGCGGACGGCGTGCACTCCCGCGTGCGCGCACAGCTCGTGCCCGGCAGTGACGCCACGGCGCACGCCGGGCACTACGCCTGGCGCGCCGTCGTGCCCGCCGGGGACGAGCGCCCGGAGGGCACGGTGCTCACGATCGGGCGGGAGCGCACCAGGGGTGGGTACGCGCGAGTCGCGCAGGGGCGGACCATGTGGATGGTCAACCAGTTCGACGCCGGTCCGCTCACCGGTACCAAGCGGGACCGGGCGCTGCGGCGCGCCCGGAACCTGGCCGAGGCGGGCTGGCACGACGACCTGCTGGAGATGATCGCCACAACCCCCGAGGAGGCGATCCTGGAGAACGCGATCACGCTCGTCCCTCCCCTGTCACGCTGGACGAGCGGGCGGGTCGCGCTGATCGGGGACGCCGCGCACGGCCTGTCCCCGCACATCTCCGCAGGTGGCACCCTCGGCATCGAGGACGCCGGTGCGCTGCGTGCCAGCCTGGCGGCCGGGCCCGACACGGCCCGGGCGCTCGCCCGGTACGAAGGCGCCCGCACCGCGCGGTTCGACCACGTCCGCGGGCACGCCGCCGCCGTCGAACACGCCGCCGGAGCAGCCGAGTTCGCCCAGCGGTACGCCGCGTTCAGCCACTGGATGCTCACCACCGCGCCCACCACCTGAGCCGGCGGGGCGGCCGGCCCCGAGGAGCGGCGTCGGCACCCCGGATGGGCCAGGTCGTCCAGTGCTGCGGGCTCGCCGGGGTCGGCGAGCTGATGCTCGACCTGGCCACGGCCGGGCTCGCCGAGGAGGTCCGGGCCGCCGCGGAGGAGGTCGCCACCCTGATCCCGGCCCGCAGCGGCGGCGGCCCCGGGCACCGCTCTTCCCCGACGGCACGCTCGGCGCGGAGCAGGGCCACCGGCACCCCCGGCGTGCTGTCGTTCCCGCGCCGGCTGCGCGCGGGCGGCGGGCCGCGCCCGGGGCTGGCCCCGTGAGCGACCGGGCCGCCCGGGGAGTCCGCCCCGCGAGGGCGGCACAACCCGGCGGGTCGGCATCGGCCTGTCTCCACCCCCCAGCGGAACGGCCCGTCCCCAGCCGGGACGGGCCGTTCGCGGGTACGGCGTCAGGCGGGACGAATGTGCTCCGCCTGCGGGCCCTTCTGGCCCTGCACGACGTCGAACTGGACCTTCTGGCCTTCCTGCAGTTCGCGGAAGCCCTGCGCGTCGATGTTCGAGTAGTGGGCGAACACGTCAGCGCCGCCGCCGTCCTGCTCGATGAAGCCGAAGCCCTTCTCGGCGTTGAACCACTTCACGGTTCCGGTAGCCATTGCCTGTCTCCTGTTCGGGGCGGTTGCCGGGCCGGCACGATTGCGGGCCCGCGCGGAGGTGATCGCCAAGGTCCGGAGAGGGCATGTGCTGGACAGCGAAAACGCCCGCGGCTACCACCGCGGGCGAACGACTTCGGAACCACGACTGCTGTCATCGACGCTACACCCGGACCGGCCCCACCGCGCGGGATGCGGGGCGCGAGGCGCCGAGCGCGCTGAGGGACGGCAGCAGCGCCGGCCCTGGCGCCCCGGCCGGAGAGGGCTGAACGGGTTCCCGTGCGACGGGCCCGCCCCTGCCGAAGTGGGCCGTTCGTGTGTCCAGGGGCAGGTCGCGGAACGCTGCGGTCCCCGCGGGCCCGGTCCACCGGCCGGTCCCCCATTTGCCCGCGCCCGGAGCGCGTCCGGCTGCGGGCCGACCCGCCGCACCGGAAGCGCCCCGGTGCCGGACTGCCCCCGGAGCGCCGGCCGCCACCGGCCCTCGGCCGACTCACGGGAGCGGGTTCATCGTCCGACGATCCGCCGGAGCCAGCGGGAACGGGCCTCGTGGGCATCCTGGCTGAGGACCGCCCGCGGTGCGAGTGTGTCGAACCCGTGGAAGGCGCCGGGCCATACGTGCAGTTCGGCCGCGCCACCGGCCTGCCAGATCGCGTTGGCGTAGGCCACGGCCTCGTCCCTGAAGGTCTCGGCCGACCCGACCTCGACGTAGGCCGGGGGGAGCTCGGACAGATCCGTGGCGCGGGCAGGGGCGGCGTAGGGCGGCAGGTCGGCAGTGCCGTACCGGTCGCCCAGCAGTGCCTGCCAGGCGGTCGCGTTGGAGGTTCGGTCCCAGGTGTCGCGGCCGGCCATCTGGTGGCTGGAGAAGGTGTCGTTGCGGTCGTCGAGCATCGGGCTCAGGAGCAGTTGACCGATCGGAACCGGCCCGCCGCGGTCACGGTTCAGCAGGGCGAGTGCTGCGGCGAGTCCACCGCCGGCGCTCTTCCCCCCGAGGATGATGCGGTCCGCGTCGAGGCCCAGCCCGGCCGCGTGCTCAGCCGCCCAGACGAGTCCGGCGTGACAGTCCTCCACCGGTCCGGGGTACTGCGCCCGCGGCGCCAGTCGGTACTCGACGGAGATGACGGCGAGCCGCAGCGGGAGGGCCCACTCGCGAAGCAGCCGCGGAAGTACGGACCAGGCGTTGCCCATGATCATTCCGCCGCCGTGCATGTAGTACAGGAGTGGCAGCGGCCCGGCGATCCCGGTGGGCCGTGCGCTGACGAGCCCGACCTCCCTCCTCCCCTGGGTTCCCGGCACACGCAGTTCCTCCACCGCGAACCGGCCGCCGGCCCGGAGCTCCCGAACCGTCGGCCTGGGCCGAGCAGCGGCGTCCCGCTGCTGCCTGGTCGCAAGGCCCTCCAGGGTGACCGGCTCCCGCGTGTCCCCTCCCACCGCTGCCAGCGCGGTACGCAGCTCCGGGTCGAGGGGAGGCGCGTGCCGAGCAGTCGAGGCGGGGCCGTGCTCCGACGGCGTTCCACTGGCACCCACGACAGGACCTCCCCCGGTCGAGGGACGCCCGGCGGCGTCCCGACCGGGACAGCTTGTCAGCTCGACCGTGCCCGTGGGGAGGCCCGGGGTCCACCCGAGGGGCCAACAGCCGCCACGGCGGTCGACTCGGCTCTCACGCCACCACCGGGGCAGGAGTCCGTCCGGCAGCCCGGGACGACGTACCACCACCCCGCGATGCGAGGGCGCACCGCCCCTGATTGGAGCACCTGCAACGTCCGGCGATTCGTCAGAAAACCCCCAGGGTGAGGTCCTCGATGGCATCGCGGTCGATGCGGTAGCCCAGTCCGGGGTGCTTCGGGGCTTCCAGACAGCCGTCCTCGTCGACCCTCGGCACGTCGACCATGCCCATGCTCAAGAGGGTTTCCGGGACGGTGATCTCCGCGAACTCGCAGTTCGGGACCGACAACGCGACGTTCACGTACATCGCGAGGTTCAACGGCGGACCGTAGCTGCTGATGTAGTTGCCCTCGACGCCGTCTTCGGTGATGACCGACGCGAACACGAGCGGGGCATCCTGTTCGCCTTGCCGCTCGCCGGGATGGCGCTCTCACCGACCTCGGTCCGCAGGGCAGGGTACTCGACTGACCTGACCTTCATGGATCATCCCCTGCTTTCTCCGCACATCTACGGGTCGAGTCGGACGATGTCCTGCCGGCCGGACCCGTGGGCGGCTGCACCACGACCGCGCACGTCCTACCGGCGCCGCCGCACGTCTCGACGCGGGCGGGTCGATGCGCCCGTCTCCGCCATGGCCATGGCGGACCGGGCTCGCCCCGGTTCGCCGGATACGGATGGCACGGCAGCGGCGGGGCGTGGAATCGTCCGGGTACTCGTGCGTGGATGGTCTTCGCATCAGTCGCTGAATGCACGGGAGGCGACCTGGACACAAATTCCGGGATTTTCAAGGTTCGCAGGATTTTCACCCGAATACTGATCCGACTTTAATCCGATCCGTAAATGAACGCAGCCCCGGACCGCGCGGGCGGCCCTACCCGCGCACGGCGGCGACGGGAGACCGCCGACGGGGGCGAGCTGTGCCCCGGCCACGGTCCGGCCCCGTGGGCCGAGCAACTCGGCGACGCCGTCCGGCCGCTCGCCGGGACCCGGCAGGACTTCACCGACACCTCGGAGGACTTGACGACCTCGCGGTTCGAGCCGGCCCCGGAGGTACGGGCGTAACCCCGGCGGGAGTCGGGGCCGGCGGTGACCCACCGGGCGCCGCCCGCGGCGAGGGGGCTGCCCCACCGGCCGGCCACGGTGGCGGTCACCCGGTCGAAGCCGCCCACGACCTACCTCTCCCGCCCGAAACTGCTGCGGCTGAGTGACAACGGGTACGGCTCCCCGAGGATGTTCACGATGTGACGAGTCGACTCCTCTTAACTTCTTCTGAGATTCGGATGTGTGACCCGGCAGGTGGTCGCCTGCGTCCGCTACCCATGGAGGTCATTGGATGAGTCTTCGTCCCTGGGTCGCAGCGTCGCTGGCGGGTGCGGCCATCACTCTTGCCCCTCCGTTGGCGGGCATCGCCGCGCAGGCGTCCGCACGCGCGCCCGACTCCTCGTGGCTCCAGGAAGGGGACGGGGACCACCATCACCACAATCCCTGGCGGAACTGCTACAGTCCCCGCAGCGTCGTGCTCATCGACAAGGATTTCAGGGCGATTCTGCGTAACGGCCGGCGTGGGCCGGAGGCTCTCGTCCTCCTGCGGGACCCGTCGTCCTCATCCTCGTCGCCGGCCGCACCATGGACGAATTTCTCCATTTCCACGTATCTGAACGTGAGCTATCCCACCCAGACCGAAAACCAGTACGAGTTGGAGATTCGTGACTTCTTCAGGGTCCACCCACTCTTCGTGGTGAAGGCCTTCGACCGCCACGAGCGAGCCTTCCCCTTCCCCGCCACCCACTGCGTCGACGACGAGGACGAACACGGCCGGGACGGCAAGGACCGGGACGACCCCGATTTCCCGCACGATGGTGCGGCTGCCGACGGGGACGGGTCGTCCAGCTCCCCGTCGCCGCAGGCGGGGGGCAGCCCTCAGAACGGCCAGCAGCGCCCTCTTCCGCCCGGCGCCGCGGCTGCCGGTTGGGACAGTGGTCTTCTGAGCGCGAAGCACATCGGGATCGCGGCCAGCGGTCTGCTGGTGGCCCTGGGAACGCTGGCCACGGCCTGGCTGCTGCGACGTCGTTCCGGCTCGTGACACTCGGCCGGAAGAGGAACCGGCAGCGCCTCCGGTCCCCCGACATCATGTCGCGTCAGGGGCCCGACGTGCCGCCACCCCGGCCGCACCGAATCCGCACGGCGGCCCCCGGGGGCGGCCACGCCGGGACGGTGCCGCATCCGTGCAACTCCGTTCAGCGGCCCGCGTGGCCGACGGTCGGACGAAGACCGCGGTCCGACCGTCATCGCGGGCAGGCACAGCCGCAGCTGCTGGTCGCCGGAGCCCTCGGAGCGGGACCGGTCAGGAGGAACTACTTCCTCCGACGGAGGCCGACATGGCCGTGCGGCTGGGCTTCGCCGTGCGGCTGGGCTTCGCCGAGGGGCTGGGCTTCGCCGAGGCGCTGGGTGTGGCCGAGGCGCTGGCTGTGGCCGAGGCGCTCGGGCGGGGGTCGTGGGGACAGATCAAGTCGGGGTTCTTGATTCCGTAGCTCAGGCCCCATTCCCGGTCACAGCCACCCCAGTACGTTTGCACCCAGCCGCAGTAGGGGCCGCCGTAGCTGTAACAGGGGGGCCATGATGCCTGCGGGCCCGGATTCGAGGAGGGCAGCCGGGGCGATCCGGCCTTGCCCTCCGAGGTGCCGGGGGCGCCGACCATGCGGACCTGCGTGGCAGCGGAACTCTGGGACATCCAGTGCGTGAGGAAGAGCGGCAGGCCGATGGCTGAGGCGGAAGCCGCCACCGTGGCGGCAGCGAGAGCGCAGCGGGTCAGGCGCATGACTGTTCCCCTTGGCTTTGCGGTCTGCGGCAGGTGTGAACGAACTCCGTGAGCGCCGCCGCTGTGAGCGCCGGATTTTAACGTATGGTTCGGAGCTCCCCCCAACAGCCAGCGAACCGCCAGTCAGGCGGCCTTGCGCCGGTTTTTCACCCGAAGAGTCTCGCCCCGATCCACTGTCGTTCGACACCGCACCGCGTGTGTGCCGCCCCGCGACGGCCGGGCGAGCCGGTTGCTGTGAATGATTATCAGACAACCTTGCCGACAAGCCCATTGGCGGCCCCAGGACCTCGGTCGCCAATTGCCTCCCCCGGGGCTCCGCCGACCGTCCGCGACACGTCGCGCTCTTCCTCGACCCATCGCCAAGGAGATCTCGGAGAGGGACACCCGCGGCGCTGCTGACCTCGGACGGAGTGGCCGAGGTCAGCGATCGGGCGCGACACGCAACTGTCCGTCAGCAAGGCCGCGCCCCGAAGGGGCGATGTCGGTATGTGTCCGGTCAGCTCACCGCCGCGACGACATCCGCCTGCCGCAGAAGCTGCGCCAACTTCAGCTTCAGGGCTTCGAACACGGGCAGGAGTGCGGTCCGCTGCTCGGGGGTGAGCTCGGGGAGCCGCCGGCCCAGGAGCCGGCAGGTGCCGAGCCATTCGAGGAGCGCGGGGTCGGCGGTCCATCGCACGACCCGCTCCTGGATGTCACCGAAGAACTGTATCCAGTCCAGGGCGGAGTCCGGGTGCTGCGAGGGTGCGCACAGCGCGTTCCTGGTGTCGTCGGTGTCGTAGCCCGCCTCGACGTGGGCGATGAGTGCGGCACTGAACACCTGCTGACAGGGAATCACCGCCTGCAACGTGATGTGCGCCTGGTCGAACACCGGTACCGTCGGCCGTCGCTCCAGGCCGTCGGCCGTGCAGTCGATGTAGAGGGTTCCGGCCCGCGCGGGAACGGTGGCCCCGTCGAGTTCGATCGCGTTCTCGTCGATGCGCTTGACCCTGCCGTGGCGGACGACGTCGCCGATGCGGCGCAGCTGTTCGAGTTCGGCGCGGGCGACCGTCGCGCAGCGGTAGGCGGTCGGCTCGATGTCGGGCGACAGCCGCAGCAGCAGGCCGCTCTCCTCCAGCCGTGCGAACAGTTCCTGGACCGTGTCGGCGCCGGCCACGGCCTCGCGACGGGCCGTTTCCGTTTCGAGGTAGGAGCCCCCGGGCTGGGTGTGGGCGCGGTCGATCAGCCAGGAGTCGCGGGGCATGATCCAGGTGATGTCGCACGGATCGGTGCCACGGCTGAGCAGCCACAGGCAGGCGTCGATGCCCGTCTTCCCCGCCCCGACGACGGTGTAGTGGGACGGCTGGTCCCGCAGGGTGGGCAGCTGGTTGGGGGTGATCAGGCGGACGCCGGGGGCGACCTCGTACTTGGGCGGCACCATGGCCGGCACCGTGACGTTCATGTAGGTGGCGTCCACGGTCCGCCGTTTGACGGTCACCTCGAAGGCGGCTCCGCTGACGATGGAGTGGAAGCGCTGGACGTCGGGCCGCTGCGGATCCGGGCCGTCGTAGAACGACTTGGGGAAGTAGGAGACCCGGCCGGTCGGCAGGAGCGTCCTGCGCATCACCTGGTCGAAGTAGGCCAGGATCTCGCTGGCCGAGGCCAGTTCGTCCAGTCCGGCGTTCCAGCCGTCCTGGTCCACCGTGCCGCTGCCCAGCTCGCGGGAGTTGACGCCGTAGAAGGCCGAGGGCTGGTGCAGGCGCACGAAGGGGTAGGCGACCGTCCAGTGACCGCCGGGCTGGTCATAGCGGTCGACGATGGCGACCGTCGCGTCGGTCTCGGCGACGAGGGTGTCGGCGAAGGCCATGCCCATGGCCCCGGCGCCGACGATCAGGTAGTCGACCTCAAGAACTGTCGGATTCAACGAGTGTCGTCCTTCCGTGGTTGCTTTTCGAAGTTGGGAGCCGGCCGTACGCGGCGCGGCCCACGGCCGCCGGCGGAACGCCACGGCGTGTGGGGATCTTTCGCTCGTACGACGTGCCAGCCGTCCGGCTCGGCACGCGAGACCGGGGCGAAAGGGCATGGCGGCAGGGGCCCTTGACCGCACGCGGTGGCTCACGCCGCTGCGATCGGGGCCACGCGCGGATTCCGGGTCCTACCAGGAGCGGGACATCAGGCCCGGCGAGGAGCACCTCGAGGTCGACGAGAACGCTCAGGAACTGGAGGGGTCGAAGCCCGCGACACGCTCTTCCTCGGCGGTCGTGAGGGCGGCCACCGGCATGTCCGTCAGCCCGGGGCGGGCGTGCAGGCCGTCCAGCACGATCGTCAGGCAGCGCCGCCACACCTCGCTCGAGACCGGCTGGGTGTGCTGGATCACGCAACTCACCGTGTAGAAGACGAGTTGCAGGTCGGTCATCGCCAAGTCCGGACGCAGCAGCCCGGCGTCCTGGACACGGCGCATCACCGCCTCGGCCGCGGGCATGAACCTGCGGCGGGCCTGCGCCACCAGCGGACGGCCCCCGACATCGGAGAACACCACCTCTCGCAGTCCGCGATCGGCGGCCATCTGCTCCAGCACCCAGGTCAGCAGGCCGACGAACCCCTCCCACGGGTCGTCATGCGCCAGAGCCCGCTCGGCGGCCACCACCAGAGCATCGACACGCTCTTCGAACAACTCGTTGATCAACGCCTGCTTGTTGCCGAAGAGCCGGTAGGAAGTCGCCACTCCGACACCGGCATGGCGAGCGATGTCGTCAAGGTTCACCCCCAGCCCCCGCTCGGCGAAAACCTCCCGAGCGGCCAGCAGCGTGCGCTGCCGGTTGGCCTCGGCATCGCGTCTCAGGCGCCGTGCGCCACGGGACGCGGATGAGTCCGTTCCGTCCATGGGCTCACAGTAGCACTATCTGGAGTTGCCAACTCCACTAAACGGCGGCGGCACGGCTGGCCATTCGACAGGGCCCACGGCGGGGGAAGCCACTCGGGAGCACCACGGCGCCCCACGCGGCCCACGCGGCCCACGCGGCCCACGGCGCCAGCAAACCCCGACCAGCCCCCTGGCCACAGGTCCGTCCGCGCGGCCTCCTACTATCGTTCCGCATTCTTCGACGGACGCCGATGCCCGCTTGCCGGTGTGCCCGCCGTCCAACGCCCCAACACGACACGACGGCTCCACCGCCTGGCGATGGAGCCGTGCATCGAGGAGGAACGTTCATGCACGCCCGGAGGATCGGCGCGGCCGCCGCGACAGCGTTGGCGGTTCTGGCTGCCCGCGACCTCATCCAGAAGAGGCACGCACTGCTCCGGAACTTCCCGGTGATCGGGCACGCCCGGTACCTGTTGGAGACGATCGGACCGGAACTGCGGCAGTACATCGTGACCTCGAACGAGGAGGAGCGCCCGTTCAGTCGTGACCAGCGCACCTGGATCTACGCGTCGGCGAAGGAGGAGAACAACTACTTCGGGTTCGGCACCGAAGTCGACGTCGAGCACGTGCAGGGGCACGCCTACCTGAAGCAGCGCACGTTCGCCGGCACTCTGCCCGACGCGCACGACCCGCAGACCCCACTGCCCTCGGCCAAGGTGCTGGGCGGCCCGCGCGGGCGCGCCAAGGCGTTCCGACCGGCGAGCGTGGTGAACATCTCGGCGATGAGCTTCGGATCGCTCTCCGGCGCGGCCATCACAGCGCTCAACAAGGGGGCGGCGCTGGCGGGCACGATGCACAACACGGGCGAGGGCGGCCTCTCTCCGTACCACCGCAACGGCGGCGACCTCGTCCTCCAGATCGGTACGGCGTACTTCGGCTGCCGCAACGAGGACGGCAGCTTCAACCTCGACAAGCTCAAGGACGTGGTCGCCGGCGCCCCGGTCAAGGCGATAGAGATCAAGCTCTCCCAGGGCGCGAAGCCAGGGCTGGGCGGGATGCTGCCGGGCGCGAAGGTGACCCCGGAGATCGCCGGGATCCGCGGCATCCCGGTCGGCGAGGACTGCGCCTCCCCGTCGCGGCACACCGCGTTCGGCGACGTCGACTCGATGCTCGACTTCGTCGAGTTGCTCGCCACCGAGACCGGTCTGCCGGTCGGCGTCAAGAGCGCGGTGGGGGAGATGGGCTTCTGGCAGGAGCTGGCCACGCTGATGGCACGTGGTGACCGTGGTGTCGACTTCGTGACCATCGACGGCGGCGAGGGCGGCACCGGGGCGGCACCGCGGATCTTCGCCGACTCGGTGTCGCTGCCGTTCCGGATGGGCTTCTCCCGCGTCTACGGCACCTTCGCCGAGCTGGGACTGACCGACGAGCTGACCTTCATCGGCTCCGGCAAGCTCGGCCTGCCCGAGAACGCCGCGGTCGCCTTCGCGCTGGGCGTCGACATGGTCAATGTCGCCCGTGAGGCGATGCTCTCCATCGGCTGCATCCAGTCGCAGAAGTGCCACACCGACAAGTGCCCCACCGGCATCGCCACCCAGAACCCGTGGCTGGCCCGCGGCCTCGACCCGACCTCGAAGGCCACCCGGGCCGCCGTCTACCTGCGCACCCTGCGCAAGGAGCTGATCAAGGTCTCGTCGGCCCTCGGCGTCGCCCACCCGGCACTGATCACGGCCAACGACATCGAGGTCATGAACGGCGACTACGAGGCCCGCACCCTGGCCGGCGTCTACGGCTACAAGGACGGCTGGGGCGAGCTCGGCCCGCACCTCGCCGACGGGATCCCGGTGCTCCTCGCCGCCGAGCCGACCTCCGCCCAGCAGCCGGCTATCTGACGAGCCGGCAGCGAGGAGCGCCGCGCTCAGGGCCCCGCGGGTGCCGTCGAGGCGTTCGCGGGGGTCGCGGCCTTGATCGTCGCCCTTCGGCCCCGCCCACTGAGGGCGGGAGAGCCTTCGCCGGGTCGGGCACCAGCGGCACGATGAACTGTCGTGCCGCTGGTGCCCGTCCTGCTCGCCGAGAGCGGCCGCAACCCCGAGCTGGCCCGGGCACTCCTCGCCGCCGTCCGTGACCCCCGCCGCACCAGAGCCACCCACCTCCTGGAACGGGCGATCGAGCGCGGCGAACTCCCCGCCGACGTGGACCGTGAACTCGCGCTCGACCTCCTCGCCGGCCCGCTCTACTGGCGCCTGGCGGTCGTCCACACCCCGACCGGACCCGACTACCTCGACCGCCTCACCGACAAGCTCCTCGCCGCCTTCGTCGCCTGACGGTGACCAGTACCGCACCAGTGCTCACCGTGATAGTTGTCGGGTTCGCCCGTTGGCCTGTTCATGGGTGGGGAGACACCGTCCTCAGAGGCGATCCGACCCGGAGGAACTCGCCGCGCTGACCGCCGTCCTGACGGCCCGCGCGGCCGCCACCAGCGCGCCGCGCAGCCCCCGCTTCGCCCACGGCAACCGCCACCCCCGGGCCCGCTGGCGCCGCCTCGAACGCGTCACCAGCTACCGCGACCCCGTCAGTTGGCGATAGTCGTGGCGACCCGACGGCGACGGCCGTCCGTGGACACGGCTCATCCGAACGCGTCCGCCGGCGGCGGGCTCCTACTGACAGCCGCCGTGACGGACCGCTCCGGCCGCGCCGCGCCGTGACGGACCGCGCTCGGCGCCCCCGCCACCGGTGGCGCCCTCGGGGCGCTGTCGGCGCCGCACACCGGTGCGCCGTTCTTCCGGCGGAACGACGCGCTGGCACGGCGGCTGCCACCGGCCCCCGCATGGGGATGACGCTCCGGTCAGCCCGGTTGGGCCAGCCCGTCGGCCAGGGCCTGCAGCCCGACCCGGTCGGCCTGACCGGTCTTGCGCAGCAGGCTCGCCAGGTGCTTCTCCACCGTCCGGGGGGAGATGGACAGACGGCGCGCGATGTCCTGGTTCCCCAGTCGCTCGGCGACCAGCGCGAGCACCTCGAACTCGCGACCCGTCATCCCCGTGGTGCGCAGGTCGGCCGGTATCTGCTCGCGCCCGCCGCGGCGTTGGGAGACCGTCGCACCCGTGCGGCGCAGCAGGGCCCGGCAGGCGGCTGGCACGGCCGGCACGTCGAGGGCGTGGAAGTAGTCCTCGGCCACGCGCAGCCACGTCACGGGGTCACCCCAGCCGTCGGCCAGGGCCGCCTCCGCCGCCAGCCTCAACGCGAGATAACTGCCCGTCGGGAAGATCCCAGCAGCGGAGCGCATCTCCTCGACGGTCCGGGTGGCCTGCTCCGTGTGGCCCTCGCGGCCCAGCAGCACCGCCTCGGCGACCAGCAGGAACTGCCGGTTCCAGGCGAGTTCGGCCGCCGGGGCGAGCGCCACGGGGGTGAACCCTGCCCGGCACACCCGGCCGGCGAGCACGTCGAGCAGCGGGCGCAGGCCGTAACGGCCCGCGAGGTAGAAGACATTGGGATGGTCGCCCTCCCACTCCGCCGCCGAGGCGAGCTCCGCCTCGGCCTGCGGCCGGTCCTCCTCCAGCAACGCGCAGACCGCCCGGCACAGCCCGAACATCACCGGCACCAGGAAGGACCGTCCGCCGCCCGCCCGGTCGAAGGCCTGCAACTCGCGTTCCATGGCGCGGCGGCGCCCGTGGTGGGCGGCCAGCGTCGCCGCGGTCAGCAGCAGGTAACGGTGGGTGGCGACGTTGCGCATCCGCGACGTGGCTTCGAGGGAGCGGTCGATGATCTCCCGGGCCCGGGCCGGGTCGCCGGTGAGCACCGCGTTCATGGCCAGCAGCCCCTCGGTGCGGTGGGTGCGGGTGATCGATCCCAGGTCGTTCGCCGCGGCCAGGGCCTGTTCGAGCAGGCGGGCGTCGCCGGTGCGCATGAAGGTGTTGGCGCCGAGGCGGATCAGGGCCTCGAACCGCCAGCCGGGCAGCTTGTGCGCCTCGGCCTCCGCGAGCATGCGGACCAGGTATCCGTCGGCCTCGTCGAAGCCGCGCTCCCGCGCCAGCATGGCGAGCAACTGCCAGGCCTGGCAGGCCAGTACCGGCAGCCCCGCCCGCCGGGCCACCTCGGCCGCCTCCCGGGCCTGCCGATCCGCGTCCGCCAGCCACTCCTCGAACCCCGGCACCAGCGCCAGGTGCCCCTCGATCACCGCGAGCGCGGCGGTCTGCGCCGGTGCCCCGGTGCCGAGCAGCGCCTTCGCCGCCGCCAGCTGCTCGCTGCTCTCGGTGTTCCGCTCCGCGGTCAGCGCGGTCCAGGCCAGCCGGGTGTGCAGCGCGATCCTGCGGTCGGTGTCGAGCGCGGCGGCGCCGACGGTGGGGAGGGTGCCGAGCAGTTCCAGGGCGCGGTCCAGCTGCCCGGCCTCCGCGAGCGCGTGCAGCAGCGCCTCGGTGATGTCGGTACGGTCTGCCGGGGCGGCGAACCGGTGCGCGCGTTCGAGCAGCCGCACGGCCTGCCCCGAGGTGCCGTCGGCCAGCGCCCGGCGGCCCGCCTCGGCGTACGCGCGGGCGGCCTCGGCCTCGTCGCCGGCCGTCTCGAGCAGCATCGCGGCGAGGTGGGACCGGCTGTCGTCGAGCACCGCCTCGGCCTGCCGCAGTGCCCCGGCGGCCCGGCGGGCGCCGGCGGCCCGCTCCGCGCGGGTGAGCCCGGCCAGCAGCGCCTCGCCGATCAGCGCGTGGCGGAAGGCGTAGCCGTCCGCCACGGTGCTGTCGGGGACGATGAGGCCCGCCTCCTCGGCCGCCCGCAGCTGGGCGAAGAGACTCCGCTCGTCGTACCCGGTGATGAGCTGGACCGTGCCGACCGAGAACCACGGGCCCAGCAGGGCTGCCAGCAAAAGGAGTTCACGCCCGCGGGGGCCGAGCGCCGCCGCCCGACGGTCGTAGGCGCGCACCACGCTGGCGGGCACCGCCGTGGCGAGGTCCCCCGCCACCCGCCAACCCGCTCCGTCCGCGCGCAGCGAACCGGTGGCGACCATCTCGGCCAGCAATTCCTCGACCAGGTAGGGGTTTCCGCCGCCGGCCTCGACCAGCCGGCCGGCCACCTCGACGGGCACCTCCTCGGTCCGCGCACCGAGGCAGCCGGCCGCGAGGGCGCGAACCTCCCGGGCGTCGAGCGGACCGAGCGTGCGGACGGTCGCTCCCCGGCGCCGTTCGACCGCCTGGAGCAGGTCGAACGCCGCTCCGGCGGTCGGCCGCAGGGTGACCAGCAGCAGGACCGGGAGGTCCGCGACGTTGTCCACCAGGTACTCCAGCACCGCCACGGTCTCGAAGTCCGCGTCGTGCAGGTCCTCCAGCATCAGCACGCAGCCGGTGTCCCGGCCGAGGACGGCGAGCAGCCGCAGCAGCGCCTCGGCCAGCTCGATCACGCTCTCCTGGCCGCCCGGCCCCGTGCCGGTCCGCCACTCCGGGACCACCCGGGCCAGCGCCGGCCGGTACGGGACGAGCTCCGGGTCCTGCACCGGGCCGGTCCGGCGGAAGCGGGAGCTCAGCGCCTCCAGGATCGGCCGGTACGGCGTGTCGGCGGCGTTCGGGCTGCCCCGGCCGCGGAGCACCGGCACCTGCAGCGCGGCGGCCTGCCGGGCGCACTCGTCGGCCAGCCGGGACTTGCCGATCCCCGGCTCGCCCGACAGGAAGAGCGCCCGGCCGCTGCCGTGCTGAAGGTCCATCAGACTGGCACCGAACAGGGAGATCTCACTCTCCCGCCCGATGGTGACCGGCGACGTGGTGTGCATGGCCGCAGGCTAATCCAGCCGACTGACGGACCGGCAGGCGGCTCCCCCGGGGCTCGCCGCAGCCGCCGGCGAGGCGCCGTGCCGTGGCCCTCCCGCCCCTTCCCAGCCTCCGGCCGGGCGGACGCCCACCGTGCGCGGCGGGCGTCGGCCCAGGACGACCCGGCTCACACCCGGTCGTCGTCCTCCCCCGGGACGACCGGGCAGGACATGGTCTCGTAGGGCAGGGAAACCGTCTCCGAGGCGTAGGCCGAACCGTAGCCCGACAGCAGGTCCGCCCGTCGGGCGAGCGCGCCGGAGGTCCGCAGTGTGATCGCACCGGCGGGGTGGCCCGGCATGCCGTCCGTCCGCAGGTCGGGTCGCTTCCACGAACGGACCAGGTCGAGAGTCTCCATGGCGTCTTTTCCTCTCCTCAGGCGTCACGATCTCGGTAGGGTGACGCATGCTCAGGGCTCGGCGCGCAGCAGCAGCGCCGAGGCGATCCGGTCGGGGAAGCCCAGCCGCAGCAGGCCGTGGCCGATGCCCGCGAGGCCGGTCAGCAGACCGGGAACCACCAGCCCGCCCGGGGTGCCGCAGCCCGGTCCATGCCGGTCGAGAGCGGTCCACAGCAGCCCCGCGCGCCGGTCCCGCACGGCACGGGACATCGGGTCGGACAGTCGGTTCAGCAGCTCCAGACCACCCAGTTCGCCGTGGCACAGGCTGTGGTCCGCCGACGGCACCAGGTCGGCGAGCTCACGGACGGTCCGCTCGACGACGCCCGCCAACAGCGGGTCGGCCGCGGCGGCCGGGCGGTCGGCCACCGCCAGCGCGACCCCCGGCAGGCCCTGGCACCACGAGTCGCCGGACACCCGCTCGGCGGCGTTCCGCAGGGCCGTCAGTCCGGCGCGCCGGTACTCCACGCCGCCGCCCGCCTCCGCGAAGCCGAGCAGCGCCCAGCCGACCCCGGCCTCCCCGGTGAGCAGGCCCGCCCCGGGCGGCAGCGGCCGGGCAACGAGTTCGGCCGCGCACCGGGCCGCGCCGCGCCATGCCTCCTCCGAGCCGCTGGCCCGGTGCACGGCCAGCAGGGCCGCGAGACCACCAGCCAGACCGTCGGCCACCCCTGACGCCGCTTCGGCGGTCGCGGCCCGGACGGTGAGGGCGGTCGCCGGAGTGGTCAGCGCGGCGGTCTCCGGGTCGTCCAGCGCCCGGGCGGTCGCGGTCACGGCGTAGGCGATGCCGCCCAGTCCGGCCAGGCCGCCCGGACCGACCGCGAGGGCGTCGTCCGGTTCGGCCGCGAGCCGCTCCAGCAGGGCGGGCAGCGGCCGCAGCGCACGGCGGGCGAGCTCCGCGTAGCGGTCGGTCCCGGTGAGGTCGGCCAGTTGGGCGAGGAACAGGGCCACGCCCGGATAGCCGCCGCCCAGGTCGGCACCGCAGGGCCGGAGTTGGAAGTACCGGTCGCCGAGGACCTCCAGACCGAGCCAGTTCGCCCGATCCGGGCCGCGGTGGGCCAGCGCGACGAGCCGGTCGCCGATGCGGCGGGCGGCGACGAGCAGCCGTTCCGGGTCCGCGCCGGACCCGCCCGCGCCGCGGGGGCCTCCCGGGCGCGGCCGGGCGGGCCGGTGCGGCGCGACGGTCGACCTGGCGGCCATCGCCGCGCGGATGACCCACTCCTGGGCCTCCCGGTCCGCCTCGCCCAGCCTGCGGATCCGCTCGGTCACCAGGTCCAGGCCGGGCCGGGCGAGGACGCCCGGAATCCGCGCCCCGGTACCGCTCCACAGGTCCGACGACCCCGGCCGGGTGGTGAACAGGGGGACGTCGTCGTCCCGCAGTTGCGCCACCTCGTGGGCGAGGAGGCCGGGGTGACTCGGCCGGGCGAGCTCGTCGCTGTCCAGCAGGCCGAACAGCGCGTCCCTGGCCGCCGCGTCGCGCAGCACGTCCGGGTGCGTCGCCTCGGCCAGCAGCGTCGCGTAGGTCCGCGTGGGACGCACCACCACCCGGGCCTCGTCGGCCGCGAAGATCGTCAACAGCCCGGCCGGGCCCAGCAGTTCCCGGCGCCCGGCGACGATCGCCCGGTAGCCGGCCCGGAACCCGGACAGCAGCGCGTCGGTGTGTGCCGCGGGTTCGGCCAGGCTGCCGGTGAGCCCGGGCCGGTTGGCGGCGCCGGGGAGCGTCCCGGGGCGACGGACCAGGCGCATCCGGTCGGTGCCCGCGTCCGCCCAGCTCACCGAGGCCACCGGTAGCGGCTCCCCCGGGTCGCCGCCGAGACCGGAGGCGTCCAGCGCCGTCCGGTCCCCGAGGAGGAGCCGCGGGAGCAGGCCGGTGCGGTACACCGACGACCGCAGGGCCTCGACCGCCGGGTCCTCGACGCCGTGGGCCGCCGGCTGTGGGTGGAAGAGCGTCTCGACGTCGATCAGCACCGGTTCGTCGCCGCGCGCGATCAGGTTCTCGTGGTGCAGGTCGGTGCCACCCACCGCGTGGAGCAGGGCCAGCAGCGCGCCCTGCCGCCGGTAGAAGCGGTCGAGCTGACGCGGCGTGGTGCACGGGCGGTGGGCGACGAACTCGGTCCAGCCGTACCCGTCCTGCTCCAGCAGCCCCAGCACCGGCAGCGCCGGTACCTCCGCCACCTCCGCCCGCGCGTTGAACCATCCGACCAGCTCGTTGAAGTGCCGGTGCATCCGTGGTGACCGAGGCTTGTAGACCACCCGACGGTCGTCGGCGAAGCGCAGCAGTGCGACGCCGCGCCCCTGCTGGTGCCGGTCGCCGGCACCAGCGTCCACCGCGACCAGGGGGCCCGGTTCGGTTCCCTCCAGCAGTGTCGCGACGATCTCCGCCCGGTCCGCGCGGAACCGGTCGAGCAGCTCGGTCAGTGCCGCTACGGCGTTCCGGCAGGTCTGCCCGAGCAGCCGCCCGAGCAGCGGGTACTCGTCGAGCACCGACCCCAGGCCGTCCTGGCGGGACGTCAGCGCGATGAAGTCGCGGAACCGGTCGGCCGGCGTGTCGCCGGACAACCGCCCGTTCACCCTGGCCACGTTGAGTTCCAGCACCAGGGTGCGGGCCGAACGCCCGGCCAGGACCCGGGTCAGCCGGGACACGAACACGCCCCGAATCGCGGGGAGATCGATCACGGCTTCGTCGCCCCGGCCTGTCAGCCGCTCCGCGGCGCGCTCGGCGAACGGCGTCAGAAGCGCCGTGAACCCGGTGAGGCCCGGGAGTTCACCCGGCGGCGGCGTGGTGACCGACGGCAGCGCGGAGATCACCTCGTCGACGAAGGCCGCCCAGTCCGGCCTTCCGGCACCGGGCCGCTCACCTGGGGACAGCGCGCGATGCCACCATGCGTCCACCCCTGTGGCAGCTGCGGCGCGCGCCCGTACGTTGATCACGAAGCTGAGCGTGCCACCCGAGGACTCTTCACACAATGCGATGCAGGTTCGGCTCTCCTCGAGTGAGGGTGAGATGTAGCGATTTCCCTGCGGATCGGGGTTTATGTCTTCTGTGGTGAGGTGGGGTCCGCTCGCGGCACGCAGCCCGTGGTCCCGTCCGATACCGCTCGTGACTCCCTGGAGGTCCTGGCTCCCGGGGACGCCTTCGGGGAGCGCTGGTTCCACCCTCCGGGAGGTCCTCGAGGAACACGACCTCCCACCCGCGTCCGAGCGACGGAGCGACGGGCGGACGTCCTGCGCGGCCGCGACCTCTTCCGGTGTCGTCGTTCAGCAGGGGATTGCGTAGTCGAACCGCGTAGTTCTACCGATGCCACCACTGCGCTGCCCCGCCATAGTCGGGCGACCGAAGTGAACGCGGAGAGGTGACGACAAGGCGATGGCTGTGCCATACGACCCGAGCAACGCGAACGGCCGACACCATGGCGGCGGTTCCGGGGAGTTCTTGCAGGAGGTCCCGGCCGGTCACCGGTTCGGCGGGCCGGTCACCGAACCGCCCGGCTACTTCGAGCCCGCGAAGCCCAAGCGCGACCCGTCCCTGATCGCCAAGTTCGTCACCCTGGGCGTGGTACTCGTGGGGTCCTCGGCCTCCTCGCCTTCGTCGGGTTGAGTGGCGGCCTCACGAGCCGTACCGCGAAGCTCGACGCCGACAACAACGTCACCGGGAGCGGCTCACTCGACGTGGGCAGCCTGAGCCTCAGCCAGTGCTTCGACGAGCCGAACGCCGCCGGGCAGAGCACGGTGCGGGCGATCGAGGCCGTCCCGTGCACCCGACCACACGACGCCCAGGTCCTCGGCATCTCCACGCTCACCGACGACTCCTACGACGACGCGACGGTCAAGAGCGAGGCCGACGACGCCTGTCAGAAGATGGCGTCCGGCATCACCGTCGACCAGACCAAGCTCGGCGACGACGCGAACATCGTCGACTTCACGCCCACCGCGGACTCCTGGGGGAACGGCGACCGCCGGGTCACCTGCGCCGTGGACAACGACACCGGAAACAAACTCACCGGCTCGGTGATGAGGTGACCCAGCCGGACGAAACCCGACTCGGTCCCGTGGTGGTGCGTCTTCGGGGCACCCTCGGCCTCGGCGGCTACCTGGCGTACATCGCCGCCTTCGCGCTGGTCGCGGGGGTGGTCGGAATCAGCACCGGCGAGGTCCTCGACGGGCTGTACGGCCTCGCGGTGGGCGCCCTGGCGGGCTCGCCGGTCGTCCCCGGGTGGCGGCAGGAGGTGACGGTCCACCAGGAGGGCTTCGTCTGGCGGCGGCTGACCGGCACCCACGCCATTCCGCGCACCGAGATCAAGAGCCTGCGACGGATCAGGGTCAGCAGCTTCCTGCGCGGCAACTACGAGGTGCTGGCGGTGACCCTGCTCAGCGGGCAGCAGCTCTCCATCGGGTGGATCCAGGACACGGCGCGGCTCGCCCGGCTGCTGTCCGGCGCGGAGCCCGCGCCCGTGCCGGCCTGGCAGCCGCCGGAGCCGACGGGACGGGGGCACCGGTGATCGCCGCTCTGATCGTCCCCGCGATCGGCCTCCTGGTCGGCCTCATCGTCCTGTTCCGGGGCGGCGTGCTGTTGCGCGGGCACGGCCGCCGGCTCAGCCCCCACCGCCTCGGCCAGCCCGGCCAGCGAGCCGGCGCCGCCGGCCTCGGCCAGTTCCCGCGCACGCCGGCGCGGTCCGCCGCTTCGCTCGCCGCCGCCATCGGCCGCGGATCGCCCGGCGGGCAGCGGGCCGCCAGCACCTGGGTCCTGACGCCGAGGACCAGGACGAGCAACTCGTCGCTGCCGAGGCCGCGCGCGATCTCCTCGGCCTCGTCCAACTGCCCGAGCGCGTGGGTCAGCCGCCCCGCGTGCGAACCCACGTGGGCCTTGCTCAACAGCAGGTAGGGCACGACCGCGGTCCGGCCGGCGCGGCGGGCCAGGGCGAGACCGCGTTCGGCGTGCCGGTCGGTGTCGGCGAACCGGTCGAGCCGCGTCTCCGCCCAGGCGAGCCGGGCCAGCGGCTCGCACAGGTCGACGGCGTGGTCGTCGGGCAGCGCGTCCAGGATGGCCGCCGTGTGGCGGAGCTGCTCCAGAGCGAGGGCCGTCTCGCCGTCGAGGGCCTCGCCGAGTGCGGACACGGCGAGTGCGGACACGGCGAGGAGCGCGGCCTCGGCCGCCTCGTCGCCCGCGGAACGTGTCAGGTCCAGCGCCACGCCCACCTCGTCAGCACCAGCGGACGGGAGCCGCTCTGCACCACCAGGGAACCGAGCGTCAGAGTGGCGGCACCCGCACACCCCGCAGCCTGCAGCACGGAATGTAATCAGACTGTTACAGTCGATCACGGCGGATGGGCCGGCGGACATTCTCGCCACTTCCGCGGGATTGCAGCAACTCCCATGTCGCGCATGCCGGTTCGATCCGATCGCGGTGGCAGCCACCGCATCGGCCCCATCAGCAGGCGCCCACCCAGAAGGCGGTAAGCACTCATGGCGCAGGAACCAAGGATCGACGTCGAACTGACGTTGGCACAGGGCGAGGGGACGACCTCGACGGAGAAGCTGGCGGAACTCACCCGGCACCTTCCCCCGGGGCCGTGGTTCGGCACCCGGATCGGCGCGGCGCGCCGGGCCGGCGGGCGGCAGGCGGACGAGGTCTGGGACCTTCGGTCGGCCCGGCCGTACCGGCGCGAGGTGGCCCAGGGCACGGCCGCCGTCTACCGCGCCGACGGACACGAGCGGCTGCGGCGGCCGTTCATCTTCGCCGACGGGTTCAACTACGGCCCCAGCGACCTGCCGGGCCTGTTCGCGTACTTCAACGCGCCCTACGAGGGAAGCAAGGTCGGCTTCCTCGACCAGCTGCTCGCCGCCGGCATCGACGTCATCCTGCTCGGCTTCGAACGGCGGCACACCTACATCCAGGCCAACGCCGGAGTGGCGATCAGTGCCATCCAGCGGGCCATCTCGGAGCGAGAGGGCGACGCGGAGCTGATCGTCGGCGGGGTGAGCATGGGTGGCGTGATCACCCGCTACGCCCTCGCCGAGATGGAGAGCCAGCGAATCGACCACCAGACCGGCACCTACCTCTCCTGGGACTCCCCGCACAACGGCGCCTGGATCCCACTGATCCTCCAGCAGCTCGCCTACTTCTTCGAGTCGGCGCCGGTCGAGCCCGGCAGGATCAAGCCGGCCGAGCTGATCAAGAGCCCCGCCGCGCAACAGCTGCTCTGGGCCTGGGTCCCCGACGCGAAGTACTCCGGCCCGGTCGCCACGGCCAGCGAGCTGCGCACGCAGTTCCTGGCCGAGCTCGAGGAGCTCGGCCAGTTCCCGGTCCGCCCGCGCAAACTGGGCGTGGCCAACGGCACCGGGAACGGCAGCGGACGCGACCTGCCGGCCGGCGCCCAGGCCTTCAAGAAGCAGCTGCCGCTGGTCTACTACGTGGAGGCGAACTTCCAGCCCGACCGCGGTGAGCACCAGCCGATCGGCGAGATGCGGGCCCTGGGGCAGGTGCGGCGCGGCTTCACCTCGCACGTCCCCGGCCTCGACGGCGCGCCCGGCGGCATCCTCGACACCTTCGGCGACATCGCCGAGGCGCTGAACGCCGAGATCCCGGACGCGTACAAGCTCAGCAACTTCGTCCCCTCCGTGAGCTCCGTCGCGCTGGACTTCGACCCGGCCAAGTGGAACATCGACCCGTACGAGAAGGTCGAAGCCGCTTACGAGAAGAGCGCGCTCGACCAGTACAAGTGCGACACCCGCAACAGCGAGCACAGCGAGGTGACCAGACCGCTGGTCGACTGGATCTTGGAGCAGCTCACCCGGCGCTGACGCCCCGACCGCAGGCACACTCCGGGCACCTCGACGGCTCACCGCCCCGAGGTGCCCGGCCGCACATCCGTCGGGGTGTGCGACCACAGCCGACACGCCGACCCCGCCATCACCCTTGCCGGTCGGGAGCATGGCGCGGGTACGAGGTGGGGTGAGGTCGAGCGGCTTCGCACGCGGCTTCCCCGGTCCGGGGCCTCGGGCGGTACTCAACGGCTGCTGCCCCAGGACGTCATCAGACCGCCCTGGTAGGTGACCTTCCCCTCGTAGCGTAGAGGCTGTGACTGAAGGGGAAGTTGGGAGTCATGGCGGAGAAGAGGCGGAAGTTCGACGCGGAGTTCCGTGAGGGGGCTGTGCGGATCGTCGCCGAGACCGGGAGGTCGGCGGCGGAGGTGGCGCGGGCGCTGTCGCGCTCCTGCTCCAGTCCGCTGATCCTGCGGCGCAACGCGGACATGTTGGACAGCAGAGCCTGCCCGAGACCGGCCTGGGCCGCGACGCACACCCGGGTCACCAGCGGCAGTGTGCACAGCAGTAGCACGGCGACTGTGATCACGAAGGCGAGCCGCCCGGCCGGCGACGTCAGCCCCAGACTCACCGCGATGTGGGACCGGCCGCCACCCGCGTACAGCGTCATGGGCCGCAGCGACCCGGGCGTGACCCGGTTGCGGGGTAGGTGGCGGTCGCGACTCCCACGAACCACCACAGTGCCGTCACCACCGTGGTGGCCAGTACGACGGGGAGCACCGTCACCGCGTGCGCCAGGTCGAGCCACAGCCCGGGGTCGGCCGCGTCGGCCGTCTCCTCCGACCCCGGCCGCCGGCCCGTGTCCCGTGCCCCGCCGGCCCGGGAACGCACCTGGCCGATCCGCCACCACTCCAGGTCGCCGGGCCACCGCGCCAGCGCCAGAGCCCGGGCCGGGACGGACGACCTGTTCGGCAGCGACGAACCGACCGTTCCCACGCACAGCCCGGCGACCACCAGCAGCAGACCGACAGCGGCACTCAACGGCGCGGTGAGGAGACACAGCGATTCCACGCGCGTGCGACGCCCGACGCGAACGGCGAACCCGGCACCTGGCCGCCACCGACCCGCGACCACGGAAGGCAACGCCACAACCATTCCCCCAGCATAATGTCGCGCCGGCCCAAGCCTTCCGGACGTCCGCCACCATCCAACCGACACCGCGCCAGACAGACCAGCGGCCCGGTACTGCCAACTACCCGACCGGCGCCCGCAGATGGCCGACTGGCCTTGACGCCCACGTCAAGGCGTAGCTTCGGGAAGACCGCTGCCGCGCACCCGTGGCAGCGGCTCCCCCACAGAGCGGAACACGCGAACATGCCCACAGTGACCGACTCCCGCGACCGCGCGGCCCTGGTCGAGCACGACCAGCGCTTCTTCGACGCCTTGGTCGCCGCCGACACCGCCCGCCTGGGCGAGCTGCTGGCAGACGACTTCATCCTGGTCAGCGTCGAGGACGGCTCGGTCGTGCCCCGGTCCACGCTGCTCGACGCGGTCTCCCGCGGGCTCGTCACCTTCCCCGCCGTCCAGTCCTTCCCCGAGGAGGCCGTGGTCCGCCGCGTCGGCGACGTCGCCATCGTCGTCGGGCGGACCAGCATGAACGTCGTCACCTCCGATGGCACCACCTTCGCGACCGGAAGCCGCTACACCCACGTCTTCGCGGCGGACTCCGCCACGAGCTGGCGTCTCGTCTCCGCTCAGGGCACCCGGATCACGTTCGCCGCCACGTGAGAGCGCGGTGGAGGCGGCCCGGCACCCGCTGCGCGATTCCCCCGCCGGACTCAGCGCGCCGCCGCTTCGCGGGCGCAGGACGCCGCCGGGTGCGCGGTGGATGGCTTCCGGCGCCCCTGTGGGACGGATCACCATTTCGGACCTTCCAGGTCTCGTAAATCGTGGTACCGTTTTCGAGACCCCAAAGTCTCGTAATCACAGGGAACGGAATACCCTTCTATGACCACCCCCACCGTCGATCCCAGGGTGCACAAGCGTCGCTGGTCGATCCTGGGCGTTCTGGTGCTGAGCCTGCTGGTCGTCGTCCTCGACTCCAGCATCCTCAACGTCGCCCTCAAGACCATCGCCGACCCGGTGAAGGGCCTCGGCGCCTCCGAGACCGACCTCGAGTGGGCAACCAACGCCTACACCCTGGCCTTCGCCGGGCTGCTGTTCACCTGGGGTGTCCTGGGCGACCGGATCGGCCGCAAGAAGCTGTTGCTGCTCGGCATGACGGTGTTCGGCCTCGCCTCGCTCGCCTCCGCCTACTCGCAGTCGCCGGGAGAGCTGATCGGCGCCCGCATCCTGATGGGTGTCGGCGGAGCCGCGGTCATGCCCACCACGCTGGCGATCATCTCCAACGTCTTCGAGCCCAAGGAGCGTGCCAAGGCCATCGGCATCTGGTCCGGCGCCGTCGGCATCGCCATCGCCATCGGCCCGATCACCGGCGGCGTCCTGCTCGAGCACTTCTGGTGGGGTTCGGTCTTCCTGGTCAACATCCCGATCGTGCTGCTGGCCCTCGCCCTGATGGTCGTTCTCGTCCCGGACTCCAAGAACCCCAGGCCGGGCCGCTTCGACCCGGTCGGCGTGCCCCTGTCGATCGCCGGCATCACCGCCTTCGTCTACGGGATCATCCGGGCCGGCGACATCGGCTGGCTCAAGCCCGAAGCGCTCGGCATCATCGCCGCCGGCGTGGTCCTGCTGGTCCTGTTCATCCTGTGGGAGCGCAGGACGGACCACCCCGCGCTCAACGTCAAGCTCTTCCGCCACCGAAGCTTCTCGGCCGCCGTCGCCGTCGTCGGCATGGTCTTCTTCGCCCTGATGGGTCTGACCTTCTTCCTCTCCTTCTACATGCAGGCCGTCCGCGGCTTCTCGCCGCTGAAGTGCGGCGTGCTGCTGATCCCGTTGGCGGCGGCCCAGTTGATCTTCTCCTCGCGCAGCGCGGGCCTGGTCAAGCGCTTCGGCCACAAGGCGGTCACCGCCACCGGCATGACCCTGGTCACCCTCGCCCTCGGCTCCTACGCCTTCGTCGGCACCGACAGCCCGATCTGGCACCTGGAGATCGCCCTGTTCGCCATGGGTATGGGCATGGCCAACGTGATGCCTCCGGCCACCGCCGCGGTGATGGCCTCGGTACCGCGCGAGAAGGCCGGCGAAGGCTCGGCTATCAGCAACACCGTCCGCCAGGTCGGCGGCGCCCTGGGCGTCGCGGTTCTCGGATCGATCCTCACCTCCGCCTACCGCAGTCGGATGACCCCCGTCCTGGACTCCGTGCCCCAGCTGCACTCCAGCCCCGGTACCGTCAAGGACCTGTCCGGCTCGATCACCGCTACCCAGGCCTTCATCGAGAAGGTCGGCCCGCGCGCCGACGCGCTCGCCGCGCCCGCGAACGACTCCTTCGTCCACGCCATGCACCTGGCGGTCGGCGGCTCCGTCACCGTCGGGGCACTCGGCGTGCTGATCGCCCTGCTGTGGCTCCCCGGCCGCAACGCCCTGGCCCACGGCGGACCGCACGGGCCGGGCGCACCCGCCGTTCCCGGCCAGGCCCGGACCGAAGAGAAGGTGCCCGTTGGCGACTGAGACCCCGCAGCCGGGCGAGCGCCCCGCCCGCGGGCGCCCACGCAGTGCCGACTCCGAACAGGCCATCCTGCGGGCCGCCCTCGACCTGCTCGCCGAGGGCACCGACCTCGGCGACATCAGCATCAACGCCATCGCGGCCCGCGCCGGCGCCGGCAAGAACACCGTCTACCGGCGCTGGCCCAACAAGGACGCGCTGCTCGTGGACGCGCTGGCCTCGCTCAACCAGCCGGTCCCCGCGGCCACCAGGCAGACCACCCGGGAGAACCTGACCCTGCTGCTCGCCACCATGGTCACCCGCCTGCAGGACACCAGGGCCACCCGGATCATCAACGGAATGATGGCCGCGGGCGTGAAGTACCCGCAACTGCGCCAGCGCTACTACACCGACGTGATCGAGCCCCGCCGAGAGGCGATGCGACAGGTCCTCAGGAACGGGATCGCCAGCGGCGAGCTGCGCCCGGACATCGACCCCGCCGCGATCGTGATGATGCTGAGCGGCCCGCTGATCGCGCGGTCCATCGAGGGCACCGTGCCCGAGGGCCCCCCGGAGAAGGTCGCCGGCGCCCTGGTCGACGTGATCCTCTTCGGCATTGCCCGCAAGCCGGACTGACCACGCTCCGGGCGGGGAGAGGCCCGGAACCCGGTTCCTCCCCGCCTCGGCCGGGACGCGTGCGGTGGCTGTGCTGGCCTCGACCTCGCGGGCCTTGGCCTTGCCACGGTCCACCTTGCCGCGGCACGACCGCGAGCGGGACCGGGCCGGCCTGCCGGAGCGCCCGGTCGCAACGGGCGACCAGTCCACCGGCACCGCCGACATCGACGCGGACCGCTTCCCGCTCGTCGCATCCGCGCTGGACACCAGGCGGGAGATCCCCCGCGACGCGCAGTTCGACCACGGCGTACGCCGGCTGGTCCGATCCCTCCCCTTCACGGAGCGGCCTGGGCGCTGTGACTGAGCGGGCACTTCCGCGAGGTCCGGGCAGCGCGCGGTTGGCGTCGGCGCTGGACCGTGGCGGGCCCGCCCGTGCCGCGGGTGGGCCCAGAAGGGGTGCCGGGAGGGTCAGTTGGGCTGGCGGGTGGGCATGATCGTGACCTGCTGGAGATTCACCCGCGGTGGCAGCGTGACGATGAAGCCGACGGTCTCGGCGATGTCCTGCGGCGAGAGCCACTCCATCGTCTCTTTGGAACCCTCCAGCCACTGGAGCGCACCGTCATCGGTGACGTGGTCCTGCAGCTCGGTCACGACGATGCCCGGCTCGAGCGCCGACACCCGCACGTTCTTGGCGCCCAGCTCGGCACGCAGATGACGCGAGAGGTGCGTGACGTACGCCTTGCTGGCGGAGTACACGGCGAAGTTCGGGAAGATGTTCTGCGCCGCGATCGACGAGGTGTTGATCAGGTCGGCCACACCACGCTCCCCGGCGGCCTTGACCAACTGCGGGGTGAACCCGCCGATGACGTTCATCAGCCCGGTGATGTTGAGGTCGATCTGACGCCGCCACTGGTCGGCGGCCAACTCCTCGATCGGGGCGGGCAACATCACGCCCGCGTTGTTGAACAGCAGGTCGGCGCCGCCCAGCTCGGCCGCCACCCGGCTGGCGGCCGACCGCACGGCCGCGGCATCGGTCACGTCGACAGCGATCGCCAAGGCGGTGCCGCCGCTCTTCTCGATCCGGGAGACCAGCTCGTTCAGCCGGTCCGCACGCCGGGCCAGGACGGCGACGCGCGCGCCCAGCCCCGCCAGATGTTCGGCCGAGGCCTCGCCGATGCCGCTGGAGGCACCGGTGACGACCGCCACGCGGCCGGTCAGGGGCTTGGCCATGGTTTCCGTGGACATGCGGCACACCTTCCGAAAGGGGATGACTCAAGGGGGACCGTGGCCGACTGCCATCGGCCACGCATCCAGCACACCACCCCTGAGCTCCGCTCACGGGGCTTCAACCGGCCCTGGGCAGGCGGGTATCGGGAAGGCAGGTACTGACAGGGCAACCCGGCGCGGACCGCACCGCAGGTGACTGCCCCACACTGGGTGCATGGACCGTAGTAGCGAGATCGCCGACTTCCTGCGCTCCCGTCGCGCCCGGATCACTCCCGACCGGGCGGGCCTGGCAGCGGACGGCCGCCCCCGGCGGGTGCCGGGACTGCGCCGCGACGAAGTCGCCCGCCTCGCCGGCATGAGCACCGAGTACTACACCCGTCTCGAACAAGGCCGCGCCGGAACCCCGTCCCCGGAGGTCGTCGAGGCCCTCGTGGGCGCGCTCCAGCTCGATCTCGCGGAGCGCGAGCACCTCACGGACCTGCTGGCACGGCCCACCCGCGCCCGCCGCACCCCCATCGGTCCGCAGCGGGTCCGCCCGGGCCTGCACCTCATGCTCCAGACCTTGGAGCACGTCCCCGCCTTCATCATCGGCCGGCGCACCGACGTGCTGGCCACCAACCGGCTGGCGCGCACGGTCCTGACCGACTTCGACGCCCTCCCCGCCACACAGCGCAACCTCGCCCGCTACTACCTCCTGAACCCCGACGCCCGTGACCGCGTCGCAGACTGGGCACAGATCGCCGCCGAGACCGTCGCCATGCTCCGCCTCGAAGCGGGCCGCCACCCGCACGACCGGCGACTCGCCGACCTCGTGGGCGAACTCACCCTGCTCTCACCCGAATTCGCCACCTGGTGGAACGACCACCGCGTCCTGCGCCGCACCCACGGCAGCAAGCACTACCGCCACCCCGTCGTCGGCGACCTCCACTTCACCTACGAGGCCCTCCAACCTGCCGGCGACCCCGACCAGACCCTGTGCGTCTACACCGCCGAACCCGGCTCCGCCACCGCCGAGTCCCTGCGGCTGCTGAGCAGCTGGACCATGCCTGTCCCCCAGGAGCACACCCCGTCCGCAGAGTCACGGTGAACACCCCAGGCCTCGACCGCCCAAGCTGCCCCGGGGCAGCTAGCGGCGGGGGATGTCGATCCACCCGTTGTGCGTCCCGACCAGGACGGCGGTGACCGGTCGTCAGCCGTGCGGACGCCGTGCACGGCTGATGATTCTGACACTCGGTGCGACTAAGGTGCCGCTCATGTCGGATGGAATACGGGACGGCGGATCTCTTCTCGAAGGTTCGCCGGCGTGGGGGGTGGCCGCCGGGGGGCGTCAGCTGTTCGGGCGGGCGCGGGAGATCGAGGCGCTGCTGGGGGTGCTGGGTGGCCTGAAGACGGCGGGCGGACGGGCGATCGCGCTGGTCGGGGAGCCGGGCATCGGCAAGAGCGCGCTGATGTTCACGGCCGTCGCGCACGCCAGGGCCGCAGGGGTCCGGGTGGACGCGGCCCAGGGACAGCACGCGATCGCACCCGCGCCCCCGGGCCTGCGGCCGCTGCTGGACGAGCCCTGCGACGTGCGCGAGCTGGTGGCGCGGGGCGGCGCCGCGGTGGTGGCCGTGGACGACCTGCACCACCTTGCGGCCGATCAGATCCCGGGCCTGGGACAGTTGCTCCATGCGACCGCCACCGGTTCACTGCTCTGCCTGCTGGCCTACCGGCAGCGCCAGCTCTCGCCCGCGCTCGCCGCCGTGCTGTCCCGCGCGATGTCCGCCGGCCTGCTCGAGGTGTGGCAGCTCGGGCCGCTCTCCCGGGCAGCGACCCGGGAGTTGCTCGGCGAGCGCCCCGACCTCGAGGAGCTCCGCCGCGAGGGCCAGGGCAATCCGCAGTACCTCAAGATCATGGCCGCCGACGCCCAGGCGATCGCCGCGGCCGGCACGGCGATCCTCGGTGAGCTGGCCGGCCTCGATGACACCGCGCTCACCGTGCTCCAGGCCGCGGCGGTGTTCGATCACTCGTTCCACCCGGAGCTGCTCGCCGCGGGTCTGGGGCTGGAGTTGGCCGAGGCCATGCGGGCACTGGACGTGCTCACCGGCCTCGACCTGGTGCGGCCGGCCGAAGCCGGGCCGAAGATGATACTGCGCCACCCGGCGGTGGGTGCGGTCGTCTACCAGCAGCTCGAACCCAGCCGGCGCCGGGACCTGCACCGCCGCTCGGCGGCCGCGCTCGCCAAGCTGGCAGTACCGATCGCCCGGCGGGCCCATCATGTGGCGCGGTGCCTCGACCCGAACGAGCCGGAGCACCTCACCACCCTGATCGCCGCCGCGCGGGACGCGCTGCACTCCTCTCCGGCGGTGTCGGCCAAGTATCTCGAGGCCGTACTGCCGCTGCTCCGAGAGGGCGGGGAGCACTGGCACGAAGCGCGGGTACTGCTCGCACAGACCCGGCTGCTGACCGGGGACGCCGCCGAGAGCCGGGCCCTGCTCGACGCGCTGCGCCGGCCCGTGGTCGGCCAACCGCCGTGCGGGAACCACGACCTGACCACACTCGCCGACGCGAGCCGGGCCGAACGGCAGCTCGGCCGCTACACCGAAGCCGGTGCCATGGCCCGTGCCGGGCTCGCGGCCCTGGCCGACCGCGACTGCGCCACGGCAGCCGCTCTGCACGCCGAACTCGCCGACTGCGCCTACGACCTGCAGGACTACGAGAGCTGTCGGCAGCATGCCGAGACGGCCGCCGCGATCGCGCGCCGGAACCACGATCGGGTCGACGAGGCCAAGTCCCTGGCCCAGGTGTCGCTCGCCCACCTGTTCACCGGGGACCTGGCCGCGGCCGACCGCACGGCGGACAGCGCGGTCGAACTCGTCGACGCCATCTCCGACGCCACCCTCCTGACCAACCTGGAAGCCCTGTACCAAGTGGGCCTGGCCGAAGGGATCCTCGGACGCCTGGCCGCCGCCGAGCGCCACCTCACCCGAGGCGCGACGCTGTCCCGGCGCACCGGGCAGACGTACATCCAGCCCGCGCTCCTGATGGCGCTGGCCAACACCCAACTGCGCTGCGGGAACCTGCGCCGCACGCTGGCCACGCTCGACGAGGCCGACCGACACGTCGAGTTCGACGGCAACCCGGCGATCCAGGCGGTGCTGGCGATGATCCGCGCCGAGGCCCTGCTGTGGCAGGGCGGTTCCGCCGAGATGCGCGAGGTGCTCGCCTCGGCTGATCGCTCCGCGGCGCTCGCCGACGGTCAGGTCACCGCCTGGGCTGTCAACGTCCGCTGCTCCCACGCCGAACTCGTGCTGATCACCGGCGATCCAGCCCGGGCGGGCCGGCTGCTGCTGGACGCCGCAGGCGGCGTCGACCTGCCCCGGATCACCGCCTGGCGCCAACCACGCTGCTACGAGACCCTGGTGCGGGCTGCGGTTGCCGAGGGCGACCGGGCGATGGCCGAGCACTGGGCGCACCTGGCCGAGACCCGGGTCGACGAGCTGCCCTCCGCCAGCCGGCGCGGGTACGCCGGACGCGCACGGATGTGGGCCCACACCGTGCGCGGGGACCTCGAGCGGGCCCGGCTCAGCGGGCTGGCGGCGGTCGCGGACTTCACCGTCGGTGGTGAGCGCATCGAGGTGGGCCGCACGCTGGTCGCGGTGGCCGCGCTCGCGCTGGACGCCGGGCGGACCGAGCAGGTGGACGGGTGGCTGGAGCAGGCTGCGGCGCTGGCCCAGCAGTGCGGCTCGGCCCGGCTGGCCGACGAAGTCACCCACCAGCGTGCCCGGTTGTTCTCCGCGCCGGCCGCTCCCGCTGCTCCCTCGGCTTTCGCCGCGTCCAGCGCCCAGGGCGGCGCGGACCTGGCCGTGCCGGCCGTACTGGCCCTGCTCACCGGACGGGAGCGGGAGATCGCCCACCTCACCAGCACCGGCCTGACCAGCGGAGAGATCGCCAGCAGGCTGTTCCTCAGCGTGCGCACGGTCGACAGCCACCTCGGCCGGATCTACCGCAAACTCGGCGTCTCCAACCGGGCGAGCCTCACCCGCGCCCTGCTGAGCGAGGCACCCGGCGCGGCGTGAGGGAATCGTCGCTCGGCCGCCCACCCGCCCTGCGAGAAAGGTCAGTGGCCCCGCGGGGCGACCGCGTGGTCGAGCGGGGCGCGGGGCAGGGGAACCCTTGCTGCCGCATCACGAACGCCACCCGCTCCCCGCCGCCGACCAGGTGCGCCCCGGAGTCGGCGAGCGGCTCGAAGTCGTGCAGCAGTTCGCCGAGCAACTGCGCCATCGCCGGTGCGGAGGTGGCGACGAGGTTGGTCGCGCCGATCTCGGGCCGCCCGGTGCTCATGAGGGGCGGTTCCGGAGCCGGTCGGTGCTGCCGTGCGACGCCTGACCGGACATCACCTCGAACGGCGCGAACGGCCCGCGCCCAGCCGCACGACGCCCGGCGGCCGGGCTGATCGCGATGCGCCCGGGCTCCCGGAGGGCCGATGATGCGGCTGGCCTGGGTCACGGTCGCAGTGGCCGCCCGGCTGGTTGGTCGAGGGGGTGGAACCGCACGGGGCCGAGTCGGCGAAGTGGTACCAGAGCGGATCACGTCCTCCACACGCCAGCCACGGAGGGCGCGGTGGCCTGTCGGCGCGGCACTGACTTCGGGTCCGCGGAACGAGTGATTGCGTAGCCGATCTGCGTAGTTCTGCTGATGCCGCCGACCGCCGGTCCCGCCATGGTTGACCGGCGGCTGAGGTGAACGCGGAGAGGTGATGACACATTGATGGCCGCGCCATACGACCCGAGCAACCTGGTTGATGCTTCCCGACCGCGAAGCCTGAGCACGTTCCCTGCCGGGTCGTGCGCCCTGGACGACGGCGTCGGAACCGAGCTCACCGGCTCGGTGCTGAAAGGCCAGATCATCATGCTGCTCGCCGAAGGGGCGAAGGACGGGCCCGTGGCCTGTCGGCTCGGCATCTCGTTACGCACACGCCGACGTCATGTGGCGCGGATCCGCGACCAGTTGGACTCCTCCAGCCGGTTCCGGGCCGAGGGCGGGCCGCGCTGCTCGGCATCGTCCCGGCGGAGCAGCCCACAAGTCCGGCCATGGCCCGTCCTCGGCGGGTGGGATCGGGCTTCATAACCCGCGGCCAGGACGATCGCTCAATGATCAAGCCGATCGATCCGTCTTCGGGACCGTTCAGCTCATCCAGGTGAATATGCCGACCGCTGGTGGCACCCTCCTCTGCCGAAGTCAGCAGATGTCTGGCCCTGGCCGGGGCGATCCGACCAGCCGGGTCCGCCCGGACTCTGGCGTCACCGTCGTCCATGACAGCAGGGATTTCGGCGTCATCCTCCCGCGAGATCTCGATGCCACCGCCAGGTCTACAAAACACGTCAGGTGTGCGTTTCTGGCCTTTCGCCAAAAATAGACATGGTGATTCCTTGCCACCACCGTTCTTCCTGGCCGCTTCGAATCCGGGCCGGCGCGATGACGTCGATGCTCTCCGTGCCGCACGAGCCGGGATCTCCCGCCGGTCCGGCTGCCGCGCCGACCACCTCGGGCCACACGCGAGCGCCTACCACCACCCGCCGCTGGACGCCACCGCCTGCCACACACCACTCCACCGCATCAGGTGAGTGTCAGTGATGTGTGCACATGCGGGCCTCCACGGCGATCCCGTGCCGATCCGGTGGCCAACAAACCCGC
>NZ_JBVHLF010000072.1:4075-39797 GCF_055559155.1 Kitasatospora sp. NPDC024654 | reverse complement strand
CATCTGGGAACATTGGACTTCATAGCGGCCAAGGAGAACGCCGTTTTCCTGGGACCGCCGGGCACCGGCAAGACACACGTCGCGACCGGGCTCGCTGTCAGGGCCTGCCAGGCAGGCCACCGGGTCGCGTTCGCCACCGCCGCCCAGTGGGTCGACCGCCTCGCCGCTGCCCACCACAGCGGCCGGCTCCAGGACGAACTGGTCAAGCTCGGCCGCTACCCGCTGATCGTGATCGACGAAGTGGGCTACATCCCGTTCGAGGCCGAGGCCGCGAACCTGTTCTTCCAGCTCATCTCGAACAGATACGAAAGGGCCAGCGTGATCGTCACCTCGAACAAGCCCTTCGGGCGCTGGGGAGAGGTCTTCGGCGACGAGACCGTCGCCGCCGCGATGATCGACCGCCTCGTCCACCACGCCGAGGTCCACTCCCTCAAGGGCGAGTCCTACCGCATGCGGGGACGCGAACTCGGCCGCGTCCCCAACGCCACCGACAACGACTGAACAAGACCACCGACGACACAAGAGGGTCAGAACTCAACCGTCCAAAGTGGGTCACGGTTCAGCCGCCGCCGACATTCCGGCTCTGGCCAGGATGCTTCGCGCCTGGTTGTACGCGGCCGCTTTGATCGTCTTCGGGTTCCGCTTCTCCCCCAGCGCACGCGCACCGGTCGTCAAGGGGGCGTTCTCGGTGACGGCGGGGGTGACCGCCGAGGCCGAGCCTGTCACGGCAGCATGGGAGGACGTCGGCACGGCTACCGAGAGCAGGGCGGCGGCAACGAAGGCACCCAGGGTGGTGGTCATACGTCGAGCATTCATGATCTGCTCAACGGTCCGGCAGGAGGCAGGTTACGCCGCGTGGCGACCTTTACCCCGATGGCCCCGGCAGCGACCTCGCGCGCAAGTCCGCGGCGCCGATGCGGCATTCCTGCCATGCGGCAGGACCACGTTCCCGGCGGGCACCTGATCGCGCTGGTCCCAGCCCACGTGAACCACGCACGTGTACGCGGCGACCGAATCCATCGCCCCATGGTCCAACGGACGTCGAGAGTGGGAGAATTCCTGCATGACCGAGCGAAAGCCCGCAGGGCTCAGTTTCGAGTCCTGGGTCGACCGGCAGATCCGCGAGGCCGAGCAACGTGGCGAGTTCGCCCAGCTGCCCGGCTTGGGAGAGCCGCTGCCCGACCTGAACATGCCCTACGACGAGCTGTGGTGGATCAAGCAGAAGATGGCCCACGAGGGCCACACGGGGATACTCCAGCCGACTCTCGCGCTGCGCAAGGAGATCGAGGACGTCTTGGCCGAGGCTGCCGGGGCCCCGTCCGAGGGACGCGTGCGCGAACTACTGGAACCGGTCAACGAGAAGATCACCGCCAACCTGCGCATGCCACCGCCGGGCCCGCCGCTCGGCCGCTCGGTGATCGACATCGACGAGGTCGTGGCCCAGTGGCGGCAGGCCCAGGGCAAGGACGACGGCCGGTCACAGGGCGTAAGGGGTCAGGCTCTTCCGTTGGGGACCGCGAGGGACCCACCGCGTCCCTCACCGCGGAGGACCGGCGCCCGTCGGACGGCCGCGGATGGCGGCTCCGCCTCCCCCGCCTGCGGCGCCACGGCTGACGGTGACGGTCGGGTCGCCCGGGGAGGTGCACCCGGCTCCCCAGAACGGAGCGTGATGGTCTCCGGTCACTCCGCTCCTGTCATCCCGATCACCGGAACCCCGGCGTCCACGCCCGTCGGGCGAGGAGCCGCGGCTACCGGCGCGTGGCGTGTTTCCAGCACGCGTTGGCCTTCTTGAACGTCCGAAGCCGCCTTCACCGCTTGCGGATCCAGCGCGTCGGGTGGGCGTTGACGCGTTGGAGGAGTTGATGCGCTGGAGGAGGGGAAGCAAGGCAACCCGGTGAGGCACTCCGCAGTACCGCATCCAGCCCCGCACCGTCGGGTGGGTGCCACGTGCGAGGTCGGAGAAGGTGAGGTGGGGCTGCCGGTCGTCGACCTGTGTCGAGGACGGGTGGCCGTCTTCAGGAGCGTCGTTCCGCAGGAGCGTCGTCATCGTCACCTGTCACAGCCCTCTGGGCTAACCCGAGTGGCCCCTCCTCCGCGTCTCCCGGAGCATCACTCTCATGGACGTGTACGAAATGCGCGCCGAACACGAAGCCGGAGACCCACACGGCAGAATCCTGCACTGGCACATGGTCAGGGACCACAGCAGTCGGGCCATGTGCGGCTACGAGATCACCCCTGATGTCGCATCGCAGTCCCCGGACACCTGGGGAACCCCGGCCGCGCAGCCCTTCTGCCACTCCTGCGGGGCCGCCTATCTCCGGCAGGTACCGCAGACCACCGGCAGACCACCGTGACGGGCCTCAAGGCGGCGTCCCGCGCCCACTGATACGAGCGGCCACACCTCGCCGACCTGCCCGAAGTCACCGGCGGTCGGCGAGGACCGCGTCACGGTGCCGCCCGGACCGTCGGCGCGGACTGTGACCGCCCACCACCCGCACCAAGGTCCACCGCGGACCTGGAGAGCGCGGAAGCGGGCGTGTCGGGCACGGGCGAGGGCTTCGGCGTGGCCACTTGCCCGGCACGGAGGGCGGCCCGGCCTGCCGCCACGGGTTCGGCTCCGGTGGGGCGGGGAGGCGCGGTCACCACCTGCCGGTGCGCCGGGCCACCCTGAGGCCGCGGAGCACGGGGGCGGCACAGGTCGCGGGCGGCGGCGCTGGCCGTAACCGCCACGGGATCCGCTCAAGGGGAGGGCGACCTCATCCGGCGGACCGTCAAGTGAGGCCAGGGCCAGCTTCTCGACCATGCGAGGCCCGCCTAATCCGACACCAGCGCGGACCGGCGGGGCCGCCCCAGCGGCCGCGTGCCGATCCGCGCCAGGTGGAACCGACTCAGTGCTCGACGAACATCTCGAAGTCGTTGCGCCCGTCGGCGAACGTGAACTCGTACTGCTGCTTGAACAGCCCGTGCCAGTTGTTGTTGGTGTCCCGCGCCCAGACGCCTTCCTTGACGATCTTCACGTTCTTCTGGCGCCCCGGCGGAGTGTTCGGCGCGGTCACCGTCAGCGTCAAGCTCGTGAGGTCTTTCCAGCGCAGGTGCTGTGCCGGCTTCGGGCCGGCCAGCAGATTGACCTTGCCGTTGGGTTCTGGACGTCACCGAACTTCCGCAGGTGCTCCTGGTCGGTGTCGCAGCCGTTGTTGGTCGTCCGGACGGGCCTGGTCCAGGTGTCGCTGCCGGAGGCGTCCCGGTGGCGGGCCGTCACCCAGGGGACGCACTTGTTGGTGTTGGAGGTCTCCCACGTCGAACCACATGTCGAAGGCCTGGCTCGTCGCCGGCAGCCGACGCGGGTGTCCGGCTCATCGGGATGGCGATCAGCGCCACCCCGAACAGCACCGTGACGGCCTTGCGAAATCCTCGAACAGTGCCCACGCCCATGGTGACCGTCATTCCCCTGTCGATGCTGGTTGGCGGTGCAGTACGCCTGCGAAGCGACGCTGTCCAACGCTTTGCACATGTTCAATCACTCACGGGAGTGAGTGCGGAGGGTGCGCCGCGCGATGAGGACCGTCCGGCCCGCGGTGCGGCGACGCGGTGCCAGCCCTGCCTCTGGGCCCGAGCCGCACGAGCAATCGTGGGTCGACGTCCGATCGCCGAAATATCGCCAATGATTCCGACGGTGCCGTTGTGTTCGAGCCGACGTCGGCGGACCGGCCGCCCGGCCGACCGGGCCGCCCGCAGGCTGGCGCCGTCGGCCATCCGGTCGATCCGCCCGGCAACGAGGAGGACCCGTGCCCGTGTCCCGCCCGACAGCCCGCACGTTGACGTCCCTGGCGGCCACCGCCGCGCTCGGCCTTGGCGGGGTGGTCGCGACGACCTGCACCGCCACCGCGGCGACCACCGGGACCACCGGGACCACCACGACGATCACCCTGGCCGCCGGGGTCACCACGGCCCAGGTGTCGTCCGGCACGGCACGAGTCACCGTCACCAGGACCCCCAGGCCGCTCAGGTGAACCTGAGCTGCACGCTGACCTCCAACACCCCCATCCACACCAACAACATCGTCTACGCCTCGGCGAGCATCTCCTGCACCGCGCCGGTGGCCCGGTTGACCATGACCGCCGACCTCTACCGGAACGGCGTGCTGTTCGTCGCCGGCGACCTGCTGGAGACCTGGTCCGCCACGGGCCTCTCGGCGAACGCCTACACCCCCTACACGCCGGGGAGCCACCAGACGGCCGCCCAGGGAACCGTCTCCTACCCGGCCGGCTACAACCCGCCCACCGGGACCCTGAACACCACCTACAGCCCCACGGCGAACCTCTGATCCGACCGGCCAGCGCGGCCCGGTGGACCGGTGCCGTGACAGCACGGGTTCGCCGGGTCGCCGGGTCGCGCGGCGAGGAAGCCGAAGCACCACACGGAACGCCGACGTCGGGTGGGGGTGGTGGCCTGGGCTGCCACCCCCACCCGATCCGCAGCTGAGCGCGGTCACTTCAGGCGGCTACCCGGGCTCGGAACGAGGCCCTGCCGCCCACTCCCCCAGTGCCTACCCGGCCACCTGGTACAGGCCGCGGCCGACACGCTGGACGCGGGAGGACTTCACGAGGCGCTCCAGCGAGGTCCGCACGGTGTTCATGCCGGCGGTGGTGTCGGCCCGGCCCAGCGCACCGGCGACCTCACGGACCTTCACCGGACCGGCGACCGCTGCCAGGTGCGCCACGATCGCCTCCGACACACCGGACGCACGCTGCGCCGGAACCGACACCACGGCCTTGGCCTCGACCGCGGCGGTCTTGCGAGGCGCGCGAGTGGCCGCCTTGGCCTTCACCGGTGCGGGCCTGTGCGCACGGGTCTTCTTCACCGCCTTCTCCGCCGCCCGGACAGCCTTGACGCCCCCGGTCTTCGGTGCGGCGGCCGGCTTCGCCGCGGCGGCCGGCTTCGACGCCCGGGCCGTGCGGGTGCGGCCGCGCACGGCCTTCGGCGCCGGCTGCTTCTCGACCTCCGCGGCCACGGCGCCACTCTTGGCGGCGGTTGCCTGCTGGAGGAAGGCGGCGTCCGCGAGCGATCGCAGACTCGTCAGAGCGGCGCGCGCCGCTTCCAACCGCTCGGAGGCCGCGTTCAACTCCGCCTCCAACCGGCGCTGGTCCTTCTCGAGCAGCGGCAGCTCGCTGTTGAGCAGGGCGATGGTCGTCTCGACACCATCGTGGATCCGGGGCTTGGTTGCCATGTGGCCTCACTTCGTCGTGCCGTCACCGCCGGCACGGGCGGACGGCGACGGATCTACGGGGCAAATACCGCGCAAGTGTATAGACCGCCATTGATCCCCCGCTCCACCCGGGCGAGGCGATCGGCGGCCCGCGAAACGCGGTGGGTCGCCGATGCGGACCGCGCGGAAGGACCTGGGCCCGGAGCTGCCCGATCGGGCAGCCGGCGACGCGGTGCGCTGCCGAAAACAGCAACGGTCCATTGATTCGGATATTCCAGCCGTTCAATGACCCTCCACCGGCGAAGAAATCCCCCATCCGCTTCCAGGTCATCCGGTGGTCACCGCCAGGGCACCCTTGGTTCATTCTGACCGCCTTCGGAAGGTTGACGATCACCTGGCGCCTCTGGCAGGGTCTCACCCGTGCTGAAAGGAACCGATTCCGCCGAGAATTATCAATTAGTTTCCTTTCTCGGTACCGAGTCACGAATGACGACCTTCCCGTTCGTCATCACTCACCCGGAGCGGACCCAGCCACTTCCGTTACACCCGAGCACCGCCGGTCCAACGGTGACGCGCTTTCACTGAGCTTCGCCCTCCCGCCGGTATCACGCGTCATCAGATCGCCGTCACGAAAAGGGACTTCGCTGCCCGGGGCCCGATCTGTCAGGCGGCCCGTCCTTGACGCCCCCGCGAGTCCGGTGATGCGGCGACCAGGATGTCGAGTGATCCGGCCACCGGTCGGGCGCAGCCGTGCCGCTCGATCCGACCGCGACGGCGTCAGCCTCCGGTCGATCTGTGACGGACCCGTTCCACGGGCCCGCCCGTCGGCGGTGGAACCGCCATCTGCTTTCTTCTTTCGCCACCGTGAAGGGATAGTGACGTGATCTTTACGCGCCAGCCGGGAAATTCCATGGGCGTGACCGTGGAGCAGTTCGACGCCGCCAGGGCCACCGCCGAGGACATCGCGTCGCTCAAGGAGCTCGTGTACCGCGAGCGGATCGTCGTCCTGAAGGGTCAGGACGTCTCGGCCGCGGAGTTCGTCGAACTCGGCAGGAGGTTCGGGAAGCCCGAGGTCTACTACGAGCCGATGTACCGCCACCCCGAGCACGAGGAGATCTTCGTCTCCTCGAACGTCGCCACCGCCGACGGCCGGGTCGGGGTCCCCAGGACCGGCGAGTTCTGGCACGCCGACTACCAGTTCATGCCGCGCCCGTTCGGCCTGACCATGGTCTACCCCCAGGTGGTCCCCGCCCAGGAGCGCGGGACGTACTACATCGACATGGCCAAGGCCTACCAGCGGCTCTCACCCGAACTGCGGGAGAAGGTGGACGGCACCGTCGCCCGGCACAGCGCCCGACGGTACTTCAAGATCCGTCCCAGCGACGTCTACCGGCCGATCCAGGACGTGCTGGAGGACATCGAGCGCAAGACGCCGCCGGTGAGTCACCCGACGGTCTTCGAGCACCCGGTCACCGGTGAGCCCATCCTGTACATCAGCGCCGCGTTCACCTACGCCATCGAAGGGCGCGAGGACGACCTGGTGACGGAGCTGCTGACCGAGAGCGGCCAGCTCGACGCGAGCTTCGAGCGCGAGGACATCCACCTCCAGTTCCTGCACAGGGGCGACCTGTTGATCTGGGACAATCGCGCCCTCGTCCACCGGGCCCGCCACGCGGACACTTCGGAGCCCGCCGCCTCGTACCGGATCACCGTGCACGACGACCACCCCTTCCACCCCGCTCTCGCCGAGCGCCCGGCCACCGTGGCGCCGTGAGGGGGGCGGAGATGACGAACAGCGTCGAGGCGCCGCCCCTGCTCGAGCGGGTGCTCCGGCCCTACAAGCCCGACTGCCGGTACCTGCGGACGGCCGAGGTGGTGAGTCCGGGAGACCTCTTCCAACAGGAACCCTTCGTCCAGCGCTACGAGTTCGGGATCGACGAGTCCTGCTACATCGACGACACCGGGCACTTCAACGCGGTGGAGTTCAACATCTGCTTCAACCAGATGTTCTACCTCGCGGCGGCGACGCTGGTGGCCGACAGCACCCCGGGGCCGTTCGCGCACTGGACCCTGGAGCACTTCTGGGAGCGCCAGTTGCCGAAGATCCTCATCACGGACTTCAGCAGCCGATTCCGCCGGCCGATCGGCGCACGGAGCTTCTCGGGTGAGCTCCAGCTGACCAAGGCGGTCCAGCGCGGTGCCCGTGACGCCAAGCCGGGGATGCTGATCCTCTCCACCGAGTGCCGCTTCTGGGACCTGGGCGGAGGGGCCGCCGAGGGGAAGGTCGGGATCGTCGTACTCGATCCACCGGCCCTGGAGCAGCGGTGAGCGGCGTCGTCCGCGGCGCGACCGAGGAAACGGCCGCCGACGCCACCGACGACCGCAGGCGCTTGCGGTCGTTGCCGAGGCCGGACCGCCCGACGGCACTCCTGGAGATCGTCTGCGCGGAGATCCGGACCGCCCTGCTGATGGACGAGGACGAGGACCTCGCCACGGACCAGAGCATGTTCGAGCTCGGGCTGAGCTCGTTGCTCGCCGTCGAGGTGCTGGAACGGCTGGCGGAGCGGCTCGGGTGCACGGTCAGCAGCACCGCGCTGTTCAGCTACCCGACCGTCGCCGGGTTCTCGGACTTCCTGGGCAGCACGGTCATGCCCGACCTCTTCGGGGCTCGGCCCTGACAACACGCTTCACGGAAAGGATGTGATCTCGGTGTCGAACACTCTTCCGGACTGGTCCGAGCCGATCGCGATCGTAGGGGTGGGCCTGCGGTTCCCCGGCGACAACGACACCCTGGAGGGGTTCGGGGAGTTCCTGGCCGCCGGGCGATCCGGCACCGGGCCGATTCCGGAGGACCGCTGGGACGTCGCCGCGCTCTTCTCCGCGGACCCCGCCGATCGCGGCAGCGTCCGGACGGCGGGCGGCGGCTTCCTCAGGGACCTGGCCCGGTTCGACGCGAGGTTCTTCAACATCTCGCCGAAGGAGGCCCAGTTCGTCGACCCGCAGCAGCGTCTCGTGCTGGAGTGCGCCTGGTCCGCGCTGGAGCACGCGAACATCGACCCGGCCGCACTGCGGAACGGGGACGGCGGCGTGTACGTCGGCGTCAGCTGTCTGGACTACGTGCTGGAGCTCGGCGGCCTCGCCCTGGACGAACTGGACGCGGCGATCGGCACGGGCACGGCACACAGCGCGGTGTCTGGTCGGCTCTCCTACTTCCTCGGTCTGACCGGCCCGTCGATCAGCGTGGACACGGCCTGCTCCTCGTCACTGGTCGCCCTGCACATGGCCGCCGAGGGCCTGCGGCGCGGGGAGTGCTCGATCGCGCTGTGCGGCGGGGTGAGCGCGATCCACCAGCCGTTCAGCCACATCGTCCTGTCGAACGCGAACATGCTGGCACCGGACGGCCGGTGCAAGACCTTCGACGAGGCGGCGGACGGCTACGCCCGCAGCGAGGGCTGCGGGATGATGGTGCTCAAGCGCCTGTCCGACGCGCGGCGTGACGGCGACCGGATCCTCGCCGTGGTGCGCGGCAGCGCCATCCGCCAGGACGGCGCGAGCGGCGGACTGGCCGTTCCGAGCGGTACCTCCCAGGCCACGGTGATGACCGCCGCGCTGGAGCGCGCCGGTCTCGAACCGTCCGAGGTCCGGTACGTCGAGGCACACGGCACCGGCACCGCCCTGGGCGACCCGATCGAGATGGGCGCGATCAACGCGGTCTTCGGCGCGGCCCGCAGTCACCACGATCCGCTCAGGGTGGCCTCGGTGAAGACCAACATCGGGCACATGGAAGCGGCCGCCGGTATGGGCGGCATCATGAAGACCCTGCTCCAACTGCGCGAGGGTGCCTTCTACCCCCACCTCAACCTCGACACGCCCTCACCGCACATCCCCTGGCACGCCTACCCGGTGACGGTGCCGCGGACCGCCGCCCCGTGGCCGGACGAGATCCGGCGCGCGGTGGTCAACTCGTTCGGGTTCGCCGGCACGGTGGCCTCGGTGGTGCTGGAGCAGGCACCCGAGCCCCAACGGGCAGCGCCGGAGGACGCCGCGCCCGACGGTGCCCACGTGCTGACCGTCTCGGCGAAGACCGACGGCGCGCTGCGTGCCCTGCTGCACGACTACCGCAGGCACGTCGAGGCGCACCCGGAGCTGTCGGTGCGCGACCTCTGCTACACCGCCAACGTCGGCCGGACCGCCCACGACCTGCGGACGGCCGCGGCGGTCCGCTCGCGCGAGGAGTTGCTCCAGGTCCTGGCGCGGGAGGCCGACGCGCAGCCCACCACCGGAACCAGGCCGGGCCGGATCGGCCGGACCGCCTTCGTCTTCGCCGGCCAGGGAGTGCCGTACGCGGGTGCCGGCGCCGCGCTCCACGAGGCGTTCCCGGTGTTCCGCCGGCACCTGGACGAGTGCGACCGGCTCTTCTCCCAGGAACTCGGGTTCTCGGTCCGGGAGCTGCTGCTGACGCCGGACCAGGACGGGGCGGCGGACCGGCGGACGCTGCGCGCCCAGCCGGCGCTCTTCTCCTACGAGTACGCGCTGGCCCGGCTCTGGCTGGGCCTGGGGGTCCGGCCCTCGGTGATGATCGGGCACAGCCTCGGCGAGCTGTCCGCCGCCGCGGTCGCCGAGGTGCTCCCGCTGCCGGACGCGGTACGGCTGGTGGCGACCCGGGCACGGATCATGCAGAGCGTCGACGCGGCCGGCGGGATGACCGCGGTGATGGCACCGGCCGAGAAGGTGGCCGAGTTCCTGACGGGTGCCCCGCGGGTGGCGATCGCGGCCGTCAACTCCCCGCACCAGTGCGTCGTCTCCGGTGCCGCCGACGAGCTCGCCGGCGTGGTCGACGCACTGCGCGCCGACGGGGTGGTGACCCGCGACCTGGGAGTCTCGCACGCCTTCCACTCGCCGCTGATGGCCGCGGCGGCCGAGGAGTTCCGGGCCGCGATCGCCGGCTTCACCTTCCGGGAGCCGGTCTTCACGCTGGTCTCGACGGTGACCGCGGAGGTGGCGGACCCGGCCGAGCTGGCCTCGCCCGACTACTGGGCCCGGCAGCTGTGTGCTCCGGTCGACTTCGCCGGTGGCCTGCGCACGATCGACCGGCGGGGCGCACACGCCTTCCTGGAGATCGGGCCGGGGGAGACCATGACCGCGCTGGCCAAGCGGTGCGTCCCGCGCGAACGGCACCGCTGGCTGGGCGGTCCCCGGGCCGCGGACCCGGCCGGTGAGGTGCTGCGGGTGCCCGCGGCCCGTGCCTTCGCGGCGGGCCTGACCGTCGACTGGCAGCGCTTCCACGCCGGTCGGCCGGGTCGGCTGGTGGAGCTGCCGGGCTACGCGTTCGAGCGGCGGCACTACTGGGTGCCGACCTCGAAGACCGCGTTCGGCGGTGGCGGCGGGACCCGGATCGGTCACCCGCTGCTGGGACACGAGGTCACCCCGACGGCGGCGGACCCGGCCGGTGTGCGGGAGTTCGCCGCGGCACTCGGCAGTTCCCGGCCGGAGTACCTGCGTGACCACGTGGTCCTGGGACAGGCCGTCTTCCCCGCGGCCGGGTTCGTCGAGCAGTTCCTCGCCGTGCAGCACGCGGTCTTCGGCGCGACGGACCGTCAGCTCGCCGACCTGGTCATCCATGAGCCGCTCTTCCTGGGCTCCGACGCGGTGACCGACGTGCGGACGCGGCTGCGGACGCGCCCGGACGGTCGGGTGTCCGTCGAGGTCGTCAGCCGGGTCGGGGACGACTTCGAACGGCGCCACGTTTCGGCCGAGCTCCGCGTGCCCGACCAGCACCAGGACCCGCTGCGCTCGCTCGCCCGGGAACTGGAGGAACAGGCGGCGGCGCTCGACCCGGCCGACTGCACCGAAGCCGGGACGGACCAGGTGTACGCGGTCTTCGCCGAGCTCGGCCTGGAGTACGGCCCGGAGTTCCGGCGGCTGACCCGGGTGCGCCGGGCGGGCCGGACCGCGGTGGCCGAGCTGCGCGGCGACCCCCGGCCGGGGCCGGGCCACCTCCCGCCGGGGATCCTGGACAGCGCGCTCCAGGCGACCAACGACGGCCACACCTACCTCCCGCTGAGCATCGGGGAGTTGCGGCTGCTGCGCGAACCGCGCGGCGAGGCGCTGCGGACCGTCAGCCGGATCACCGCGATGGGCGCGGGGCACAGCACGGTCACCGCCGACCTCGTGCTCGCCGACGCGCACGGGCCGGTACTCCTGGTCCACGGCCTGACGGCCAAGCGGGTCGAGCACGATCGCTCGGGCGGGCCGGGGCTGTTCCACGAGGCGCGCTGGGTCGAGCGGGAACCGGCGGCCGGCCCCACGGACGGCGGACGGGAGGTGGTCGTGGTCGGCACGGCGCCGGGCGTGTGGGACGAGCTGGTGGCCAGCGCGGCCGGCAGGGGCGTCACGCTGACCCGGGCGAACGGGCCCGAGCACGCGGCGCGGCTGCTGCGCGAGCGGCCGGCGGACCTCTGCTGGTTCTGGCAGGGCACGGACCGGCCCCGGGACGCCAGGCCCGACGTGGCGACGCTTCGGGCGGAGTGCGAGCGCAACTACCGTGAGCTGCTGGCCCTCGTCCAGCTGCTCGCGGCCGACGGGACGGCCCCGGCCGAGCGGTTCTGGCTGGTGACCAGCGGTGCCCGGGCGGGGACGCCGGGCACCCCGGTGCCCGCCGCGGCGACGCTGTGGGGCTTCGGTACCACCCTGCGGACCGAGTATCCGGCGTACGGCGTCACCCTGCTGGATCTCGACCCCGCCGCCGACCCCCACCAGGTACTGGCCGACGAGTGGTCGGCGCCGGAGGCGGACGAGTCGCAGATCGCCTACCGGTCCGGCCGGCGCCGGGTGCGGCGGATCCTGCCGCTGCTGGATCCCGAACACCTCTACCTGATCACCGGAGGCCTGGGCGAGCTGGGTCTGGCGACGGCCGGGAAGCTGGCCGCGGTCGGGGCGCGTCACCTGGTGCTGGCCGGTCGCCGGGAGGTCCCGGCCGAGGTCCGGGCGGCGCTGCGCGGACTGCTGGGCGAGGGCGTCACCGCCACGCTGGTGCGGGCGGACGTCGGCACCGCCGCGGGCGTCGAGCGGATCATGGCGACGCTGCGCGAGACCGGCCGGCCGCTCGGCGGTGTCATCCACGCGGCCGGGGCGCTCGCCGACGTGCCGATCGTGGGGATGTCCTGGGAGCAGTTGGACACGGTGTTCGAGTCCAAGGTCTACGGCAGCCACCTGCTGCACCACGCCCTGGAAGGCGCCACCGACCTGCGCTTCTTCGTGGGCTTCTCGTCGCTCTCGGCGGTGATCGGGCCGGTGGGACAGGCCAACTACGCGGCGGGCAACGCGTTCCTGGACGAGCTCATGGTCCGGCGTGTCGAGGAAGGCCGGCCCGGCCTGAGCATCAACTGGGGCCCCTGGGCCGAGATCGGCATGGCGGCCGCGCTCAGTGCCGACCGGCTGGTGGCCCTGGAACGCGGCGGGGTGACTCCGCTCGCTCCCGACGAGGGGACCGAGGCCCTGGTGGCGCTGCTCGACCGGGCCCGCCCGACCGCCATCGTCGGACGGTGTGACTGGGACCTGCTGGCCGCCGGCCGGGCCCCGGTCCGGCGGACCGACCTGACCGCACTGAAGGCCCTGCCGCCGGCCGAACGGCTCGTCTCGATCACCGAGTTGGTGCGTGCCGAGGTGGCCAGGCTGCTGCACTTCGAGCGGGTGGAGGAGGTGGGGACGGAGAGCGGCTTCATCGAGCTCGGCCTGGACTCGCTGGTGGCGATGGAACTCAAGAACGTGCTGGAGTCGGTCCTCCAGCGTCCGATGCCGGCGGCGGTGCTCTTCGAATCGCCCTCGGTGCGCGGAGTCACCGAGTACCTCGCCGCCCGCTGGGACGAGGACGGCACGGACGATCCGGCGGCCGCCGCCGGCCCGCCGCCGCGGCGGGAACCCGCCACCGGGCCGGCCGGGTCGAGCGCCTCCGCCGGCTGAGCCCGGTCCGGACCGCGACGGCCCGCCGGTTCCCCGTGGACCGGTGGGCCGTCGCGGTGGCACGCCGGAGGCGTCGTGACAGCGGACGGACGACGTCCAGAGCATCGAGAGAAAGGCCTGTTGTGCGCTACTTTCCGGAACTCCGGACGCTGGCGGCGATCCCCTCCTTCCACGCCCGACACCGGCCGGACGCCCGCGCGTTGGTCGTCCAGGACCGCACGGTCAGCTACGCGGAGCTGCACCGTGCGAGCAACCGGACCGCGCGGGCGCTGCGCACGGCCGGCGTGCCGCCCGGCGGCCGGGTGGCGTACCTGGGACGGGAGTCGGAGCACTACTACGACCTGCTGTTCGCCTGCGCGAAGAGCGGCGCGGTCCTGGTCCCCGTCAACTGGCGGCTGACGGCGGCCGAGGTCGGACACATCCTCCGGGACTCCACGGCGGTCCTGCTGTTCGTCGAGGACGACTTCCGGCACGTCGCGGCGCAGGCTGCCGAGGGGCTGGCGCGGCCGCCGGAGGTGGTCGCGCTGGACGGCGTGGACGGGCCGGGCGCCGGGTTCCTGGCCTGGTGCGGCGCCGAGTCGGACGCCGACCTGGACGCGCGCGGCGGCCCGGACGACGAGGTGGTGCAGATCTACACCAGCGGGACCACCGGGCTGCCCAAGGGCGTGGTGCTGGCGAACCGCAGCTTCTTCGCCGTCCGGGACGCCCTGGCGGGAGCGGGGCTGGACTGGATCGACTGGCAGGACGGCGACGTGAGCCTGATCGCGGTGCCCGGGTTCCACATCGGCGGTCTGTGGTGGGCGGTCCAGGGGTTCGGCGCGGGCATCACCAACGTCGCGCTGCGGGTGTTCGTGGCCGGCGACGCCCTGAACGCCGTGCGGTCCCACCGGGTCAGCACCACCTGCATGGTGCCGTCGATGATCCGGATGCTGCTCGCCGAGCCAGGCGCGTCGAGCGCCGACTTCGCCGGCCTACGCAAGATCGTCTACGGTGGCTCACCCATCGCGACCGATCTGTTGGAGCTGTGTCTGAGCACGATCGGTTGCGAGCTCACCCAGATCTACGGGCTGACCGAGACCGGCAACACCGCCGTCTGCCTACCGCCGCGGGAACACGTGTCGGGCAGTCCGCGACTGCTGGCCGCCGGACGGCCGTACCCGGGATTCGCGGTCAAGGTGGTCGACCGCCGGGGCCGGGAGCTCCCGCCCGGAGCGAGCGGCGAGATCTGCGTCCGCACCCCCGGCCACGTGATCGGGTACTGGCGGCTGCCCGAGGCCACCGCCGAGGCCCTGGAGGCCGGTTGGGTGCGAACCGGCGACGCCGGGTACCTCGACGCCGACGGCTTCCTCTACCTGCGGGATCGGATCAAGGATGTCGTGATCGTCGCCGGCGAGAACGTCTACCCGGCCGAGATCGAGAACGCCCTCGCCGCGCATCCGGCCGTGCTCGACGCGGCGGTGATCGGCAAGCCGCACGAGCGGTGGGGCGAGGCCCTGCACGCCTTCGTCGTCGTCGAGGACCGGACCGCGGTGCGGCCCCGCGAGCTGATGACGTTTCTGCGGCAGCGGCTGGCCGACTTCAAGATCCCGGCGATCTACGAGTTCATCGACCAGGTGCCGCGCAATCCCAGCGGAAAGGTGCTCAGGCGTGAACTGCGCGAGCGCTTCTGGAGTTCGGCGGCCCGCCAGGTCAACTGAACGCGGACCGGACGACCCCGGGAGCAGGTGCGCGGGTCCTGGACGACGCCCCGCGGATCGTGCCGGCCGACACCGCCCCGCCGGCCATGAGCGGGGATCGACGTGCCCGGCCCGTCCGCCCCCGGGGCCCGGGCGTCCGGTCGGCGACGCGCGCCGGAAGGTCATCGATCCGGGCCGTCGGGCGGGCCGGCCGGCGGATCCCGGCTTCGTAGCGGAGCCACAGAACCACTCATAGAATGAGTAGCACCGGCGTACGGGTGTACACGGGCTGGCCACGCCAGATGGGGAACCCGCCAGCCCGGGGCAGGAGACGCATGGCAGCGGCTGCCGACGCGGCGCGGGCCGTCATCTTGACCGTGGACGACGACCCCGGAGTGTCCCGTGCCGTCGCCCGTGACCTGCGGCGACGCTACGGCGGGGCGTACCGGGTGGTGCGCGCGGAGTCCGGGGAGTCCGCGCTGGACGCCCTGCGCGAGCTGAGGTTGCGGGGCGGCCTCGTGGCGGTGATCCTGGCCGACTACCGCATGCCGCAGATGAACGGCATCGAGTTCCTGGAGCAGGCCCTCGACGTCTATCCCGGTGCGCGGCGGGTGCTCCTCACCGCGTACGCGGACACCAGTGCGGCGATCGACGCGATCAACGTGGTCGACCTCGACCACTACCTCCTCAAGCCCTGGGACCCGCCGGAGGAGAAGCTCTATCCGGTCGTGGACGGTCTGCTGGAGACCTGGCGGGCCACCGATCGGCGGCCGGTGGCCATCACCAAGGTCGTCGGAAACCGCTGGTCGGCCCGCTCGTCGGGCGTCCGGGAGTTCCTGGCCCGCAACGAGGTGCCGTACCGCTGGTACTCCTCCGAAGAGCCGGAGGGCCGGCAGCTGCTCTGTGCCGCCGGCCAGGACGGCTTGCGGCTCCCGTTGGTGATCACTCCGGACGGCACGGCACTGGTCGAGCCCGACGATCAGGACCTCGCAGCACGGGTCGGCCTGGCGACGACTCCGTCGGCCCGGTTCTACGACCTCGCGATCATCGGGGGCGGTCCGGCCGGTCTGGGAGCGGCCGTGTACGGGGCGTCCGAGGGTCTGCGCACCGTCCTCGTGGAACGCTCCGCGACCGGGGGCCAGGCGGGCCAGAGCTCACGGATCGAGAACTACCTCGGCTTTCCGGACGGCGTCTCCGGGGCGCAGCTCACCGACCGGGCCCGGCGCCAGGCGGCGAAGTTCGGTGCCGAGGTGCTGACCGCGCGCGAGGTCACCGGGCTGGAGATCAACGGCGCGTCGCGCGTCGTCCGGTTCTCGGACGGCTCCACGGTAGCCGCGCACTCCGTGATCCTCGCGACCGGCGTGTCGTACCGGCAGCTCGAGGCGCCCGGCGTGGCCGAGCTGACCGGGTGCGGGGTGTTCTACGGCTCGGCGCTGACCGAGGCGGCCGCGTGTCAGGGCCACGACGTCTACATCGTCGGCGGGGCGAACTCCGCCGGGCAGGCCGCGCTGTACCTGGCCCGGGGCGCCAAGTCGGTCGCCATCCTGGTGCGCGGACCCTCCCTGTCCGCCTCGATGTCCTACTACCTCGTCCAACAGGTCAAGGCCACGCCCACGATCTCGGTGCGCACCAACACGGTCGTCGAGGCCGCCCACGGGACGCGCCAACTGGAGCAGCTCACCCTGCGCGACACGGCGACCGGGGAGACGGAACTCGTCGATGCCCAGTGGATGTTCGTGTTCATCGGCGCGGCCCCGCTGACCGACTGGCTGGAGGGCACGGTGCTGCGGGACCCGCGCGGCTTCATCCTGACCGGTCCCGATCTGACCGCGGACGGGCGCCCGCCGCCCGAGTGGGAGCTGGACCGGCCGCCGTACCACTTGGAGACCAACGTGCCCGGCGTGTTCGTGGCGGGAGACGCGCGCGCGGAGTCCGCCAAGCGTGTCGCGTCCGCCGTCGGGGAGGGAGCCATGGCCGTCATGCTCGTGCACCGGTATCTGGAGCAGTCGTGAACGGGCGACCGATGCCGTGCCGGAAACAGGAGATCGGCACGCTGTTCCTGTTCGAGAAGCTGGCCCCCGACCAGATCGCGCGGCTGTGCCGCGACGGCCGGGTGGAGACGTTCGAACCCGGGCCCGTGTACCAGGAGGGCGACCCGGCCACCTGCTTCTACGTGCTGCTCGAAGGGGCCCTCGTCCTGTCGCGCAGGATCGGCAACCTCGACGTGGAGGTCAACCGGAGCTCCAGCCGCGGCGTCTACGCGGGAGCCTTCCAGGCCTACCTGGGCGACCGCGTGGAGCAGGTCTACAACAACTCCCTGCGTGTCGTCGAGCCTTCGCGGTTCTTCGTGCTTCCCGCGGAGACCTTCGCCGCGATCATGCGCGAGTGGTTCCCGATGGCCGTGCACCTGCTGGAGGGGCTCTTCTTCGGCACCAAGAACACCCAGGAGGCCGTCGGCCAGCGAGAACGGCTGCTGGCTCTCGGCTCGCTGTCCGCAGGGCTGACCCACGAGCTCAACAACCCCGCCGCGGCGGCGGTGCGGGCGACGTCGGCGCTCCGGGAGCGGGTCGCCGGCATGCGCCACAAGCTCGGCGCGATCGCGACCGGCCCGTACCGGCGCGACAGCCTGGAGTCACTCATCGAGGTCCAGGAACGCACGGCCGAGCGCGTCGCCAAGGCCGCCGGCAACCTGAGTCCGCTCGAGGCCTCGGACCGGGAAGACGCCGTCGCCGACTGGCTGGAGGACCAGGGCATCGCGGACGGGTGGCGGATGGCGCCGACGTTCGTCCAGGCGGGCCTCGACACCGACTGGCTGGACCAGGTCGCGGCAGCCGTGGACGAGGGCGCCCTGGAAGGCGCCGTGCGATGGCTGAACTACACCGTCGAGACCGAACTCCTGATGAACGAGATCGAGGACTCGACCGCCCGGATCTCGGCCCTCGTCACCGCGGCCAAGCAGTACTCCCAACTCGACCGGGCCCCCTACCAGGTCGCCGACGTGAACGAACTGCTCGACAGCACGCTGCTGATGCTCTCCGGGAAGATCGGCCCCCGCATCACCGTCGTCAAGGAGTACGACCACACGCTGCCGAAGATCCCGGCCTACCCCGGCGAACTCAACCAGGTCTGGACGAACCTGATCGACAACGCCGTTTCGGCGATGACGAGCATGGACACCGAAGGCACGTTGACGGTGCGCACCGCGCGGGACGGCGGCCATCTCCTGGTCGAGTTCGGCGACACGGGGCCCGGGGTGCCCGCGGAGATCCGCGACCGCATCTTCGACCCGTTCTTCACCACGAAACCGGTGGGTGAGGGTACCGGCCTCGGCCTGGACATCTCGTGGCGCATCGTCGTCAACAAGCACCACGGTGACCTTCGGGTGCGCTCCGTCCCCGGCGACACCAGGTTCCAGGTACGCCTCCCGCTGACCTCCACCGACTCCGACCCCCCACAGGAGCCGTCATGAGTTCCCGGAACGGAATCGACCCCTCGGTCCCGCCGAGCGGTACCGGATGCCCCGAGTGCGACGCTGTCGGCGGGTGGTGGTTCCACCTGCGACGCTGCGCGCTCTGCGGCCACATCGGCTGTTGCGACGACTCGCCGTCGAAGCACGCGACCACCCATGCCGCAACCACCGGGCACCCGGTGATCCGCAGCTTCGAACCGGGCGAGAGCTGGTTCTGGAACTACGAGACCTCCGAGATGTACGCGTCGGGTCCGCGGCTGGCACCGCCGGAGAGCCACCCCGCCGATCAGCCGACCCCCGGCCCCGCGGGGCGGGTACCGGCGGACTGGGCCGATCGCCTGGGTTAGCACCGCAACCCGGTCCGCTCCGCGATCACGGTCGACGGCATCGCCGGGGACGCTCCAGCGGCCCGGGCGCTCCGCGACGGGGACGCGTTCGTCGAGCAGGACCGGACCGGCGCGCCGGCTCCGGGTGTCGGCGACACGGGGAGCGGCGACGGTGGTGCCCACGCCCCCGGAAGGCGATGCTGTGAGCCCATCGCGGCCCGCGCGATCGGACAGGAGGCAGTCGTGGACTTCGGACTGAAGGATCGGGTGTACATCGTCACCGGTGGCACCCGGGGGCTGGGCAGGGCCGCCGCCCGCGAACTGGTGGCGGACGGCGCGAGGGTGGTCGTCAGCGGTCGCGGCGAGCGGTCGGTGGCCACGGCTGAGGCGGAGCTCGGCGGTCCGGGACGGGTGGTCGGTGTGGTGGCCGACAACGCCGACACCGACACCCCGGCCCGGCTGATCGGCGCGGCCCGCGACGCCTTCGAGCGGCTGGACGGGGTGCTGATCAGCGTCGGCGGGCCGCCGGCGGGTAGCTCGGACGACATCGACGACGACCAGTGGCGCGCCGCCTTCGAGTCGGTCTTCCTCGGTGCGGTTCGGCTGTCCCGCGCCGTCGCGGCGGAGCTGGACGACGGAGGTGTCATCGGATTCGTCCTCTCCAGCTCCGTGTACGAGCCGATTCCCGGCCTCGCGATCTCCAACGCCCTGCGGCCGGGCCTGGCCGGCTACGCGAAGAACCTCTCGAACGAGCTGGGTCCCCGGGGCATCCGCGTCGTCGGCCTCGTGCCCGCTCACATCGAAACCGACCGGGTGCGCGAACTCGACGCGCGGGCCGGCGACGCCGACGCCGCCCGCGCCCGGGCGACCGCCGACGTTCCTCTTCGCCGCTACGGAACCCCGGACGAGTTCGGCCGGAGCGCCGCTTTCCTGCTGTCGCCCGCCGCGTCGTACCTGACGGGCGTGATGCTGTCGATCGACGGGGGCGTGCGCAGGGGCTTCTAGAAGACTGACGACGGTGTCGGGTTCCGGCCCCGCCGAGAGCGGCGGGGCCGGCCTGTTGCTTGTGGCGTTGGGGAAGCGGGCCGGGGAGACGATGATCCGTTCCGCAATGTTCATTCAAATACTGTCTCCCATCGTTGACTTGATCGAACACCAGCCGTACGTTCGGGCGGGCGTGGTCCGCAGGGCTCGTGGACGCGGTGATCGGAGGGATGCGTGGGCGTGGTCGAGACCGTGCAGGGTGGCGAATCCACCCGGTTCACCGTTCTCGGACTGCTGGCCATCGCGGACCGTCGGGAGACCGCGGTGCTCCAGCCCTCCAAACCGGCGACGCTGCTTGCCGCACTGCTGGTCCGCCCCAACTCGGTGGTGTCCGTCGAGGCGTTGCAACGCGCCATCTGGGGCGAGGAGACCCCGGCGACGGCGAAGGCGGCGCTGCACTCCTGTGTCCTGCGGCTGCGCAGGCTCTTCGCCAAGTACGGCGTCTCCGGCAGTACCATCGAGGCGCTGCCCGGCGGATACCGGATGGCTGCCGACGCCGCCACCCTCGACCTGCTGGAGTTCCGCGAGCTGCTCGGACGGGCGGACCGGGCCACCGACTCCGAAGCTGAACTCCCGCTGCTCCGCTCGGCGTTGACGCTCTGGCAGCCTCCCGTCCTCGGCAACGTCCACTCCGACGCACTGCACCGCGAGGAGGTGCCCCGGCTCGCCGAGGAGTGGCTCAGAACCGCCGAACGGATCTACGACATCGAACTCGCCCTGGGGCGTTGTCGCGAGGTACTGGCCGAACTCTGGTCGGTCGCCAGATCGCACCCGATACACGAGCGCTTCTGGGAGCAGCTCATCGAGGCCCTGTACCGGACCGGCCGTCGCGCGGAGGCTCTCGCCGAGTACCGCCGGGTCCGCGACCACCTGCTCGACGAGCTCGGAGTCGACCCGGGACCCGCCCTGCAACGTCTGCAAATCGCCGTCCTGCGTGGTGAACCGCTGTCGGACGGGACATCCGCCGCCGATCTCCGGCGCGCCGCCCCGACCGGGCGGGGGCTCGCGTTCGAACCCGGCCCCGATCCCGCCGCGACCTCTGCCCCGGCCGCCGATCCCGTCACGGCCGCGACGGCCGAATCCGCCACCGGGGAACTGGTGCTGGCGAGCCTGGTACAGGCCGGACTCCTGGCGGAGGGGCCACCCGGGCACTACCGCATGCACGAGCTGCTCCAGGTCTTCACCCGTGCGGCATCGGGCAGTTGGGCCCGCGCGCCGGTGGAGTCGCGCACCACCAGGACCAGTGGCTCCGCCGACGGAGCCCCCGCCCCGCGGCAGTCAGCCGCCCCGTTGCGTACCACCGAGGTGTGAGGGACATGGCCCCGTACGAGGAGATCGCCGACAGCCGGCCGCGGATCCGGCGCGACGTGCTGTACACCCGGACACCCACCGGGGTGCTCTTCCACAACGCCCACGGCGGATTCAGCCTCACCACCAAGGACGCGTACCACTTCGCCTCCCTGATCGTGCCGCACCTCAACGGACGGCACAGCGTGGCGGAGCTCTGCCAGGGACTCGGCGAAACGCAACGCAGCATGGTCACCGAGCTGGTCCGCGCCCTCTACCACCGTGGATTCGCCCGCGACGCGGGGCCCGAACCCGACCCCGGTCCGCTGCTCTCCCCCGAGGTCACCACACGCTTCGGCCCGCAGATCGCGTACGTCGACCACTACGTGGGCGAGGCCGCGGAACGCTTCCGGCGCTTCCGGGAAAGCCGGGTCGCCGTCGTCGGCGAGGACGAACTCGCCCGCTGGTGCGTACTCAGCCTGATCCGCAACGGCTGTGCGACGGTCGGCGTGCTGCCCGGCCTGGCCGAGCTCGACGGCTTCGCGGAGATCGAGGCCGAGACGGCCGCCACCGGGGCCGGCTGCCCGGTGACCGTCAGCACCCTGCCGACCGGTTCCCCGGACGCTCCCCCGCGGGACGGTGCCGCGGGCCTCGGCCCGGGCTGGGCGGAGCTCGACGGGTTCGACGTGGTGCTGGTGACCGGCCCGGCCGCCCCACGACGGACCGTCCGCCTGCTGGAAGCGGGGATTCCGGCCGGCCGCCGGCTCCTGCCGGCCTGGACGATCGGCGGCAGCGCGGTGATCGGTCCGCTGATGTCCCGGGACCGTGCCGGCTGCTGGGTGTGCGCGGCGCTGCGCCTGGGCGCCAACGCCTTCCCGGACCACGCGGCCGAACTGTGGAGCGCCCTCGCCCCGCTCGCGCCGCTGACCTCGAGCGATCCGGCACCCAGCCGGCCGCTCGCCGCGATGCTCGGCAACCTGCTCGGCTACGAGGTCTTCCGGCTCACCACCGGTGCGCTGCCGGCCGAGACCGACGGCCGCCTGCTCGTGCAGGACCTGGACTCGCTGGACGTCGTCGGTGAGCCGCTGCTGCCGCACCCGCGCTGCCCGCGCTGCGCCGCGCCGTCGGCCGCCGGCGAACCCGACCCGGCCGCCGCCGTGGACGTCACCGGCATCGAGCTCCCGGCAGCGGACCCGGCCGACCTGCCACCGGCCGACGGCGCGGCGGAGGAGGGGGCGGCCGAGGCGGCCCTGGCCGAGCTGGACGCCCGCGCGGTCCTGGTCGGCCGCCACGCCGGGGTGTTCGGCGGCTTCGCCGACGACGCCTGGCAGCAGACCCCGCTGAAGGTCAGCACGGTGAGCCTGCACCTCGGCCCCGGCGCACGCCGGGAGATCTCGGCCTCCGACCTGCACCATGTGGCGGGGGCGCGGCTGCGCGCGCTGTACCGGGCGGCCGAGGTCTACACCGAGCACGTGGTCCCGCCCGCCGTGGCCGGTCGCGGCGCGGACGGGCGGAGGATCCGTCCGGAGTCGCTGAGCACCGCCAGCGGCCTGCCGGCCGGTGCGGTCCCGGACTGGTGCCCGGCGACCTCGTTGCTGACCGGCGAGCGGTTGCTGGTACCCGCCGCCGCGCTGCGCACCTTCGGTCCGCACAACCGGGACCGGGCCTTCGAGGCCACGGCCGCCGGTACCGGCGCGGGTGGCTCGCTCGCCGAGGCGACCGCGCGCGGCCTGCGCACCGCGCTCGGGTACGACGCGCTGCGCGCCGCGCTGCGCGGCAGGACCGAACCGGCCGCCGTACCGGCGGAGCTGCTCCGGCGGGACGGCGAACTCACCTTCCTCGCCCGCTCGGCCGCGAACCTCGGCCAGGCACTGGAACTGCTCCGACTCGGCGACGAGGACGAGCCGCTGCCGGTGGTGCTGGCGCGGGCCACCGATCCGGGGACGGACCGGTACCGCTGGACGCTCGGCAGCGGCCTCGGCCTTCGGCAGGCCGTGCTGGAGGCGGTACGGGACCTCCTCGGCGCGGCCCAGCTGGACCGCGACCCGGCCGCCGGCACCGCCCCGGCCCCCGGTACGGCCCCGGTCCCCGGCGCGCCGGCCGATCCGGGCGACCCGCTGATCGGCGACCTGGACCCGGCCGTGCTGACCGTCGCCGGCGGTGCGACGGCCGGACCCGATCCCGACCTCGACTGGCCACAGGTGTTGAAGCGGCTCCGGGCCGACGGGAGGGACGTCCTGGTGGCCCCGGCCGGCTCGGCCGATCTGCGCGCGGGCCGGGTCGAGGTGGTCAAGGTCCTGCTCACCGACGGGTCGTCGGATGCGTGCTGACGTCCGCTCCGGCCCGTCCGGCCCGTCCTACACCGGCCCGTGGGCGGAGGCCCTCGGCGCGCTGGCGCACGAACTGACCGCCCGTCAGGTTCCCCCGGTCGAGCTGGCGATGCTCGGCGCCCGGGACGAACTCGCGGTGGACGGGGGCGTGCCGGGCGCGGGCCGGGCCGGGTCCGTGCACCTCTACGGTCACCACGCGATCGTCGGCCCGGGCGACCAGCCCGGGACCACCGGGTCGGCTTCGCCCTGCCCGCGCTGTCTGGCCCGGCGCTGGCAGGCGGTCCGCTCGGGGCCGCTGCGCGACGCGCTCGAACTGGGCGGCGACACCAGGGCGGTGGGCAGCCCGCCGTGGGCGGTGCCGTTCCTCGCCGACGCGCTGGCCGCGCTGCTGGCGGCCCGCGCGGAACGCGGCCGGCGCCCGGGGGCCGGGGGTGAGGGCGGAGCTGAGGAGCGATCGCGTGCCATCCACCTCCTCGACCTGGAGACGCTGCGGGTCAGCGGCTTTCCGCTGCTCCCGGACGCGGAGTGCCCCCGGTGCGACCTGCGCACCGAGGACAGTGCCGAGTCCGCCAGGATCGAGCCGGTGAGCAGGCCCAAACGGGCGCGCGAGGTCTTCCGGCAGCGCGCGATCGAGGAGTACCGGCTGTCGCCGGCGGCGTTCGTCAATCCCGTGGCCGGGATGCTCGGCCCCTCGGTGGTCCCCGATCTGGTGTCCACCTCGACCTCCACCACGGTCGGCTGCTTCACCATGCGCTCCGGCGACTACCTGCGGGAGTGCTTCTGGGGAGGCCACACCGCCGCCTACCGGACCAGCACCGAGGTCGGTCTGCTGGAGGGGCTGGAGCGGTTCGCCGGGATGCGGGCGCGCGGGAAGCGGACCACGGTGGTCGCCGCGTTCGACGAGCTCGGCGACCGGGCGCTCGACCCCCGGGTCTGCGGTCTCTACCCGGCGGAGTTCCACCTACGCGAGCCGGGTGTCCGGCCGTTCTCGCCGACCCGGCCGATCCCCTGGGTCTGGGGCTGGTCGCTGCGCGACGACCGGGCCGTGCTGGTCCCCGAGATCCTGACGTACTACCACGCGCCCGGCGGGGTGGAGAATCGTTTCGTCCAGGAGAGCTCCAACGGCTGCGCCTCCGGCGGCTGCCTGGAGGAGGCGATCTACCACGGGCTGATGGAGGCGATCGAGCGGGACGCCTTCCTGCTCGCCTGGTACGGCAGGCTCACGCTGCCCGAACTCGACGCCGCCACCAGCGCCAGGCCCGAAACCCGGGCGGCGGTGGACCGGTTGGAGATGTACGGCTACCGGGCGCGCTTCTTCGACACCCGGATCGGCTTCCCGATCCCGGTGGTGACCGCCGTCGCGGAGCGGATCGACGGCGGACCGGGCCGGCTCTGCTTCGGCGCCGGCGCGAGCCTGGACCCGGAGACGGCGCTCTGGGCCGGCCTGTGCGAGATCGCCACCGACGCGGTCAACCTGCGCCGCCGCACCGCCCGGGAGGAGCGGAGACTGCGGGCGATGGCCGAGGACTTCGACCAGGTGCGGGTACTGCACGACCATCCGCTGCTGTACGGACTGCCCGAGATGGCCCGGTACGCCGACTTCCTGCTGCGGGACGGCGGCGAGCCGGCCCCGCTGCACCGGCTCGCCGCCGGGTCGCTCGGGCCGTCCGACGACCTCCGCGAGGACCTGCGGCGCAGCGTCGCCGCGGTGACCGCGGCCGGTTTCGACGTCGTCGTGGTCGACCAGACCATGCCCGAGCAGCGCGGGCTGGGCCTGAGTACCGTCAGTGTGCTCGTTCCCGGTCTGCTGCCGATCGACTTCGGCTGGCGCCGCCAGCGGGCCCTGACCATGCCCCGGCTGCGGACCGCTCCCCGCGAGGCCGGTCTGCGCGAGCGCGACCTGCGGGCGGACGAGCTCAACCCCGCGCCGCACCCCTTCCCTTGAGTTCCCTTGAGTTCACCCCCGAGCCTTTCCCGAGGCCCCGCGTAGTCGGAACACGAGACGTACCGGAGAGGATCACCATGGGCTACGCCCACGAGTACGCGGCCGCGGTGCTGTGGCGGGGCCGGGCCCCGATGGAACCCGCGGACTTCGTGCCGGACTGGGCCGACCGCCCCAGGAAGGACAAGTACTTCCCCGGCGCGCCGCACTTCCCGCTGCCGGACCGCGCACCCGACGCTTCCGCGAGCGTCCAGCGCGGCCTGTTCGGACCGGGTGGCGAGGGCGGGTTCACCCTCCCGCTGCTCGGCGGCATGCTCAGGGACTCCTACGGGCTGACCGGACGCCGGCTCGCCGTGCAGGCCAACTCGGACCTCGGTTCGCTGCCGCTCTACCCGCATGCCAACTGGTCACGCGGCACCGCCTCCGGCGGCGGCCTGTACCCGATCGGCGTCCACTGGGTCTGCGGGGCCGGTGGTCCCCTCCTCCCCGGCGTCTACCACTACGCGACACCGCACCACTCGATGCGGCGGCTGCTGGCGGGCGACGTGACCACCGAAGTGCGGGCGGCCCTGGGCGACTTCGGAGCGGAGAGCGACCAGTTCCTGGTGCTCACGATCAAGTTCTGGCAGAACGCCTTCAAGTACAACAGCTTCTCGTACCACGCGGTCACCATGGACGTCGGCGCGCTGCTGGAGACCTGGCGGATCTGGGCCGGCGCCCAGGGCCTGCACCTCGGCGCCGCGCTCTGGTTCGACGAGGAGCGCCTCGGCCGTCTGCTCGGCCTGCGGTCGGACCAGGAGGGCGTGTTCGCCGTCGTCCCGTTGCGCTGGGAAGGGCCGCCCGGCGCGAGCGGGCCCGGGACACCCCGGGACGTTCCCGGCACGGCACGGGTGCGGGCGATCGACCAGGAGCGCTCGCGGACGGTCCGCACCTTCGAAACCGTGCGGCGCCTCCACGCGGCCACCCTCGACGGCGCCGCGGACCGTCCGGCGACCGGCGTCCTGGACGCGGCACTGCATGCGCCGGCCGGGCCGGAGCGGGCCCACGGTGAGCCGGTCCCCCTGCCGGCACCGCGACCGCTGGCCCTGGGCGTCCGGGCAGCGCTGCGGGCCAGGCGCAGCAGCTTCGGACGGTTCACCGCGAACCCGCCGATGACCGCCGCCCAGCTGTCGACCGCCCTCGCCGCGGCCGCCGCGGCGGGCCACCTGCGCACCTGTGCGGAGAGCCCCGGCGAGGCGTCGCTGACCCGGCTCCACGTCCTCGTCAACCACGTTGCCGGGGTGCCCGCCGGGGCCTACGCGTACCAGCCGTCGGACGGCTCGCTGCGACCGGTCCGACCCGGCCCGCAGGGTTGGTTCCTGCAGCGGAACTACTTCCTGGGCAACTACAACCTGGAGCAGGCCGGCGCGGTGATCACGGTCACGGCGCCCACCCCGGCCGTGCTGGACGCCGTCGGCGACCGCGGCCTGCGGCTGGTGAACGCCGCCGTCGGCGCGAGCGCGCAGGCCCTCTACACGGCGGCCCCGGCGGCCGGGCTGGCCTGCGGGGTGGCGCTCGGCTTCGACGGCGTCTCCTACGCCGAGTGGCTCGGTCTGGCGGACGGCGAACTGCCGTTGCTGATCATGATGGTCGGGCAGGAGCACCGCGGCCCGGCCGACTTCGACCACACGATCGCCTGAACCGGTGGAGGAACGGTTGACCAGCACGGAAATCCCCCGGCCCCGGACCGATCCGCACCTGGGCCTCGGGCCACGCTTCATGCTGCGGGTCGCCGGGCTGCCCGTCGAGGCGGTACACGGCCTGCGCTCACCGGAGGTGTTCGGCTGGGCCGAGCGACTGCTGGCGGAGGAGGAGCGGCTCACCGAACTCGGCGCCCGGCTCAGTGAGCCGCTCTCGGAACTGGTGCGGACCGCTCCGGACACCGGGCAGCGGCGCCGGTTGCTCGCCGTGCGCCGGCGGGTGTTCAACAACCGGCTGCCCGACGCGCCCGCCGAGGACCTCACCCTGGTCGAGGGGCTGGCAGCCGAGGTCGGCGCGTCGCTGTCGCGGTGGCTGCGCGCCCGCCGCTCCCTGACCGACCTGCGGTCCGCCGGAGGGGCCGCCTTCGAGCGCGAACTGGTCCGCACCCGGGCCGAGTTGCGTCGCCTGGCCGGGCTCGACGAGCTGCGCCTCGGCCTGCTGCTCGCCTCGCCGTCCCTGGAGAGCCGGCTGGACGACCGGCTCGGGCCGCCGGGCGCGCCCCCGGACCGGCGCGGCCGCAAGATGGAGCGGTCGCTGCTGTCCTACCTGTACCGAACGGCCTGCAAGACCAGCCCGTTCAGCACCTTCACACCGGTCGCGGCCGGTACCTTCGAGGCGGCGGCGGACGGTACCGACCCGACCGGACTGTTCCTCGGCGCCGGGCGCGACAGCCACCCCCGGCTGAACGTCGTGGTGCTGGCCCGGCTCGCCGAACTCATCGCCGCCGACCCGCTGCGCCGACGCGACCTGCCGGTGGCGCTCGCCTCCGGCTGGGAGTTGACCGAGGACCGGGTCCGCTACGTGCGGCGCTCGGTGACCGCCGGCGACGACAGCGCCCCGGTGAGCTTCGACGCGGCCCGGGACCGGCTGTTCTTCCTCCGCCTCAGCGGAGCCCTGGAGCGGCTGCTGGACCTCTTCCGGAGCCGGCCGCTGATCCGTCACGGCGATCTCGTGGCCGCGCTCCACACCGACACCGACGCGAGCGCCGAGGACGCCGAGCGCTATCTCGCCGCCTTGCTGGACATCGGCATCCTGCAACTTCCCACCCTCGCCACGGACGTACACACCGCCGACCCGCTGCGCTCCTTCCAGGACGCGCTGCGCGCGGTCGAGCGACCGTGGGCCGGGCGGATCGCCGACCGTCTGGCGGCACCACGCGCGGCGATCGCGCGCTACCCCGAGGGCGACGTCCCGACCCGGCGGGCGCTGCTCACCGAGATCCGCAGTGAACTGGCATCCATCCAAAGCGAGTTGGGTGGTACGCAGGTGGCACCCCCGCAGACCCTGCTCTACGAGGACGTCGCCGCGGGCGAGTTGACCGCCGACCCGGCCGCCTGGGCGGAGCTGGCGGCCCGGCCACTGCGCTCGCTCGCCCGGATCCTGCCGGCCTTCGACCTCGCCCTGGCCCAACGGCTCACCCTGAAGGGCTTCTTCCTCGCCCGGCACGGCCGGGGCGGGCGCTGCGAGGACCTGCTCCAGCTGGTACACGACTTCCACGAGGACATCTTCAACCAGTACCTCCAGTTCACCGCGCTCAAGCCGGCCCGCGGCGCGGACGACGGCTACCCGCCGGAGGAGAACTGGCTGGGCCTGCCGGAACTCACCGCCCTCGACCGCTCGCGGGCCGAACTGGCCCGGCGGATGCGCGAGTTGTCACAAGGACTGGCCGAGGATGCCGAGGAGCTGGCGCTCGACGAGGCCGACCTCGCCGCCGTCGCCGCCGAACTCGCCCCGCTGGGCGGCGGGTTCGCGGCGCACAGCCACTTCGTCCAACTGGCCCGCGGCGCCGGCGATCCGCTGGTGGTGCTCAACCACTCCTACGGCGGCCTCTGCTTCCCCTTCACCCGCTTCACCCACTGCTTCGAGGACGCCGACGGCGGCGGACTGCCCACCGCGCTGCGCGCCACGCTGCGCGACGCCCAGCCGGAGGGCGCGGTCTTCGCCGAGGTGACCGCCGGCTCGGCGACCACCAACCTCAACCTGCACGCCCGGCTGACCGACTACGAGCTGGTCTGTCCCGGCGAGACCAGCACCGCGCCCGCCTCCGCCCGCATCCACCTCGACGACCTGTACGTCGAGCACGACCCGGCCGCCGACCGGCTGGTGCTGCGCTCGCGACGGCTGGGCGTCGAGGTGGTACCGCTCTACCTCGGCTACCTCGTCCCGATGGTGCTGCCCGAGATCCCGCGCAGCCTGCTGCTCTTCTCGCCGACCTCGCGGGTGACCCCGGAGCTGTGGCGCGGCGTGCCCGCGGGGCCCGCCACCCGGGGCGTCACCCGGCGCCCGAGGGTGCGCCACGGCAGCCTCGTCCTGCACCGGCGCAGTTGGACCGCCGAAGCCTCGGCACTGCCCGAACTCCAGCCGGGCGAAAGCGAGTCGGAGCGCTTCCTGCAGTGGCAGCGCTGGCGGCGCCGGCACGCTCTGCCCACCGAGGTCTTCGTCCGGGTGCACCCCGAGCGCCCGGAGACCGGCTCCCGGCTCGGCACCGCCAAACCGCAGTACGTCGACTTCGCCAGCCCGCTCTCGCTGCTGGCGCTGGACGGGCTGCTGGCCGGCGGTCCGGCCCGGCTCGTGCTGGAGGAGATGCTGCCGGGCGAGGACGCCCTGCACGTGCGCTCCGCCCACGGCCGCCACGTCGCCGAACTGGCCCTGGAGATCGTTCCCCGCGCGGGGGCCGCCGCGCCCGAGCAGCGGCGAGGAGAGCCGAGCCTTGACTGACCGACCGACCGACCCGACCACGCCCGAAACCACCCCCGGCGACTGGCTGGCCCTGCACGTCTTCTACGCCGCCAGCCCGCGCCCGCTGCTGCTCCAGTGCGTCCGGCCGCTGGTCGCGGAGCTGACCGCCGAGGGCCTGCTCGCCGGGTACTTCTTCATCAACTACTGGCTGGAGGGTCCGCATCTGCGCCTGCGCCTGCGTCCCTCCTCCCCCGCCGCGGCCGACCGGGTGCGCGAGCGCGCCGAGGCGGCCGTGGCGCACTTCCTGCGCCACCGCCCGGCTCTCTACGAGGTGAAGGACAGCTTCTTCGCCGAGCTCTACAACACCCTCTTCGAGCTGGAGTACCGCGAGGAGGACCGCGAGCGCCTGCTCGGCCCGGACGGCCGCATGCGGCTGCGGGAGAACAACACCTTCAGCGTCGAACCGTACGAGCCCGAGTACGGCAAGTACGGCGGCCCGGCCGGGGTCGCGCTCGCCGAGTGGCACTTCCAGCGCTCCAGCGATCTGGTCGTCGAGGTCACCCGGACGATGAACCTGCACCTGCGCACGGTGGTGCTGGGGCTCGCCGCCCAGCTGATGATGACCACGTCCGCCTGCCTCCTGCCCGAGCAGGACGCCCTGCTGGCCTTCCTCGACCGCTACCACGCCTTCTGGAACCGGGCGTTCGAGGGCACCGACTACACCGCCCAGCGGGGCTACGACCGGGCCTACCGCAGCACCGGCGACAGCCTGCCGGGCCGCTTCCGGACGATCCGCGCGGCAGTCGCGGCCGAGTCCCCGGACCGGCTGCCGAGCCTGCTGCGCGGCTGGGCCGAGCACTGCCTGGAACTGCGCGAGCGGGCGACCGACCTGACCCGCGGGGGCGAGCTGGTCTTCCGCTCCTGGGACGGCAGCCGCGACCTCACCGTCACCGACCCCGCGCAGGCACTGCCGATGCTGCTCGCCCCGTACGCGCACATGACCAACAACCGCCTCTCGGTGACCGTGCGCGACGAGGCGTACCTCTCCTACATCCTGGCCCGCGCCCTGCGCGAGCCGCAGCCCGCGGTGACGCCGTGAGCGGACACCATCTGCTCGGCCTGCGCCCGAAGATCCGCCCCGAGCTTCGGACCAGCCGGCCGCTGTGGCGCGGCGCCGTCCCCGTCCACCTGGTGTGGGACCCGGCGAGCCACCGCCGGCTGGAGGTCGGGGTGAAGGAGCACTTCATCATCGCCCGGCTGGACGGCACCCGCTCACTGGCCGAGATCGGCGAGCAGTACGCCCAGCGGTTCCGGGCCCGGCTCGGTGAGCCGCAGTGGCAGCAGATGCTGGGTCTGCTGTACGCCCGGGGACTGCTGGCCGACGCCCCGCCGCCCGCGCCGCAGGCGCCGCCCGAGCAGAACCCCTCGACCGTGCTCGCCGGCCGGGTGCGGCTGGTCGCCGACGCACCCGCCCTGCTGGAGCGGCTGTACCGGGCGAGCGGTCCCGCCCGCCAACGCTGGTTCCTGGCCGCCCTGTCGACGCTGGTGGCGGCACTGCTCGCGGGAGTCGTCGGCCACCTCGGCACCCTCACCGACGAGACCGCCCGGCTCACCCGCCAGCCCGTCGCGCTGCTGACGGTCGGCACCCTGCTCTGGGCGAGCCTCGCGCTGCACGAACTCGCCCACGGACTGGTCGGCCGGGCCTTCGGCGGACGGGTCACCGAGATCGGCCTGCGCTGGCGGCTCCCGATGACCTACCTGTACTGCGAGGTGGAGGACGTGCGGTTCTTCGCCCGCCGCCGCGAGCAGATCGCCACCGCCACGGCCGGGGCCCTGATGAACCTGGTCTTCCTGCTGCCCTGGTACCCCGTCTGGGCGCTGCTGCCCGCGCACGCCCAGGCCAGGCCCTTCCTGGGCGGCCTGCTGTCGCTCGGCACGGCACTCGCGCTGGCCAACCTCGTCCCGTTGCCCCCGCTCGACGGCTACAAGGCGCTCGGGCACGCCCTCGACTGCCTCCAACTGGCCACCGAGAGCCGCCGGTTCACCGTCCTGCTGGCTCGCGCCACGCTGCGCCGGGAGTTCGCCACCGTCCGTGCCTACCCCGTACGGCTGCGCCTGGTCTACGGCGGCTACGCGCTCGGCTGCGCGGCCCTGGCCGTCGCCGCGCTCGCCGCCGTCGGCCCCCTGAGCGGCCGGCTGCTGCCGGTCCGGCTCGGGCCGGTCGCCGGGTACGCGCCCGCGCTGGCGGCCGCGGCGGCGCTGGCGCTGTGGGTGGTGGGCCGGCTGACCCGGGCATACCGCAAGCGGCCGGTGAACTGATGTCAGCAAGGAGAGAGAACAACTGATGAGTACAGGTGACAGCCCGTCGGACCCGGCGGTCGCGCTCGACGGCGTGAGCAAGCGGTACGGCAGGGTGCAGGCGCTCGACGGCGTCTCACTGACGGTGGCTCGCGGCGAGTTCTTCGGCATCCTCGGACCCAACGGCGCCGGCAAGACCACGCTGGTCGAGGTCGTGGAGGGGCTGCGGCAACCCGACGCCGGCAGCGTCCACGTGCTGGGAGAGCGGCCCTGGCCCCGGAAGACCGCGCTGCTGCGGCGACTCGGCATCCAGACCCAGACCTCGGCCTTCTTCACCCGGCTGACCGCGCTGGAGCACCTGGAGACCGTCGCCGCCCTCTACCGCCTGGAGCCGGCCGCCGCCCGACGCGCCCTCGCCCTGGTGGACCTCGAGGAGCAGGCCGACCGCCGGGTGGACCAGCTCTCCGGCGGCCAGCGCCAGCGCCTCGCGCTGGCCACCGCGCTCATCCACGAACCGGAACTGATCTTCCTGGACGAGCCGACCGCCGCCCTCGACCCGGCCGCCCGGCGCTCGCTGTGGGAGGTGCTACGGGCCCTGAAGGGGGACGGCCGGACCATCGTCTACACCACCCACCACCTGGACGAGGCCGAGGCGCTGTGCGACCGGGTGGCGATCATCGCCCGGGGTTCCGTGCTCGCGGTGGACAGTCCCGGGAGCCTGGTCAGGTCGCTGGCCGCCCCCACCCGGCTGTTCGTCCCGGCTCACCGGATCACGGTCGAGGACGCGCGGCGGCTGGCCGGGGTCGACCAGGCGACCGTCGAGGCGGGCGAGGTGGTGATCTCGACCAGGTCCGCCAACCGGGTGCTGGTGGCACTCGGCGACCTGGTCGGCCTGGACGAGATCCAGACCCGCACCGCGACCCTCGAGGACGCCTACCTGGAACTGACCGGAACGGAGCACCGTCCGTGAACGCCTACACCGCCGTAACCAGGGCCAGTTACCTCGCCTACGTCCGCGACCGCACCTCGGTGATCTTCACCTTCGCCTTCCCCCTGGTCTTCCTGGTCGTCTTCGGGCTGATCTTCCACGGCCAGTCCGTCAACGGCGGCCTGTCGTACATCAACTACATCGCCCCCGGCGTGCTCTCCTGGGGGATCGGCAACGCGGCGCTGTTCGGGGTCGCCTTCACCCTGATGCACTGGCGCCGCGACGACCTGCTGCGGCTCATCTGGCGCACCCCCACCCCGCTGGCCTCCGTGCTCGGCGCCCGCTACGCGGTGGCCCTCGGCACCGGCCTGGTCCAGGCGGTGCTGTTCACCGCCGTGGCGCTGGCCGGCTTCGGCCTGGTGATCGCCGGCTCCTGGCCACTCGCCCTGCCGGTGCTGGTGCTCGGCGTCACCGCCTTCGCCGCCCTCGGCCTGGTGGTCGGCACGCTGGCCAGCACCGCCGAGGCGGTGGCCGCGATCGCCAACTGCGTGATGGTCCCGATGGCCTTCCTGTCCGGCGCGTTCTACCCCATCGACCTGATGCCCGGCTGGTTGCGGCACCTCTCCCGGGCCCTGCCGCTGCGGTACTTCGACGAAGGGGTCACCGACGCCCTCGGCGGGCGCGGCGGGTTCGGCCGGCCCGCCCTGGACTGCGCCGCGCTGGCCGCCTTCGCCCTGCTCTTCGCCCTGCTGGCCGGCAAGACCTTCCGCTGGAGCAACCGGACATGACCACTCCCGTCGCGGCTGCCCCGGCGGCCCCCTTCGAGGCGGCCCGGGCGCTACTGGAGCGCCGTCTGGCCGAACGCGCCGCGGCCTGCGACGCGGCGGCACCCCTGGTCGTCGTTCTCGGCGGCGCCGATCTGCTGCGCGCCGAGCCCGCCGCCCGGGCGCGGTACCGGGCCAGGGCCACCGTCCACCTCACCGGGCAGGCCGTCCTGGTCGGTCCCTGGGGCGGGGCCCCCGACGCGCCGCCGGCCTGCGGCACCTGCCTGGCCATCCGCTGGCAGCGGTTGCGCAGCCGCACCGAACGCGAGGCCCTGGAGACCGGCCTCGCCACCACCGTGGTGGGCTGCGACTGGCCGGTGCTGCCGGAGTACGCCGTCGACGCCCTCTGGGCCCTGCACCAGCTCACCACCACCTGGGGTGGGAAGTCGATCCGGCCGACCTCCCACCCCACGGTCCGGCCGAGCGCGGCTGACGCCGCGCTCCCCCAGGTCTCCCGGCTCGACCTGGAGACGCTCCGGGTGCAGACCGTGCCGCTGCTCGCCGAGCCGCTCTGCCCGTCCTGCGCGGCCGCGGCCGACGCTCCCGCGCCGACCGGGGAACCGGTGCTCCGACTCACCCGCCGCCCCAAGCCGGCCGCGGACATCCACCGCCTGCGCCCGGCGGGTTCCCACCCGTTGCCCACCGCCGCGCTGGCCAACCCGGTCTGCGGGGTGCTCGGCGCGGGCACCTGGTCCGACGTCACCTCGCCGACCACGGCGCCGGTGGCCGGCAGCGTCTTCATGCGCGGCTACGCCGGACTCACCGACGTCACCTGGAGCGGCCAGGCCAACTCCTTCCGCGCCAGCCGCGCGCTGGCCTTCCTGGAGGGCCTGGAGCGCTACGCCGGCACCCACCGGCGCAGCACCGCACCGATGCTGACCGACTCCTACCACAACCTGGCCGACCGCGCGCTGGACCCGCGCGCCTGCGGCCTGTACGCACCGCGGACCTACCGCGAGGACCCGATGCTCAGCCCCTTCGACCCCGACCGCCCGATCCCGTGGGTCCAGGGCCACTCGCTGCGCGACGACCGCCCGATCCTCGTCCCCGCCCGGCTCTGCCACTACAGCGCGGGGGTGCCGGCCGACAGCTTCGTCTTCGAGTGCTCCAACGGCTGCGCCATCGGCAGCTGCCTGGAGGAGGCGATCCTCTTCGGCCTGCTCGAACTCATCGAGCGGGACGCCTTCCTGCTCGGCTGGTACGGCAACGCGGCGCTGCCCGAGATCGACCTCGCCCGCTGCGCCGGCCCGGGCCTGCGGGCGATGCTGGACCGCGCCACCCTGCAGGGGTACCAGGTGCACGCCTTCGACAACCGGGTGGATCTGGCCGTCCCGGTGGTGACCGCGCTCGCGGTGCGGGGCGACGGCGGGCCTGGGACGCTGGCCTTCGCGGCGGCCGCGGGCTTCGACCCGGAGCACACCGTCGAGTCCGCGGTCGCCGAGATCCTCACCTACCTCCCGCACCTGCCCGGCCAGGTGCGCGAGCGGCCGGCGGAACTGGCCGCGATGGCCGAGGACTTCGGCCTCGTCCGCCGACTGCCCGACCACGCGGCCCTGTTCGGCCTGCCGCGGATGGCCCGGTACGCCGGCAGCTACCTGGAACGGCGGGCACCCGCCCGGCCCGCCACCGAGCTCTACGCCGACTGGGCCGAGCGGCGCCCGCGCTCCACCGACCTGCTCGACGACCTGCTGTTCTGCCGCGACGAGTTGGTCAGGGCCGGCCACGACGTGATCGTCGTCGACCAGACCTCGCCCGAGCAGCGGAGGCTGGGCCTGCGCACGGTGTGCACGGTGGTGCCGGGCCTGCTGCCGATCGACTTCGGTTGGACCCGGCAACGTGCCCTGCGACTGCCCCGGTTGCGCACCGCCCTGCGGCGCGGCGGTCTGCGCACCACCGACCTGGCCGATCACGAGCTGCGCCTGGTCCCACACCCGTTCCCGTGACGGCCGTTGGGCCGCCGCCCAGGGGGGGGGGCCACAGTGGGGGACACGCCGGAGCAGGAGGTGGCAAT
>NZ_JBVHLF010000072.1:0-4065 GCF_055559155.1 Kitasatospora sp. NPDC024654 | reverse complement strand
CCCGTCCCGACCACGGTCTTCTTCTTCCCCCCCCCCCTTCCCCCCCCCCCCCTTCCCCCCCCCCCCCGGCCCCCGCCCCAACGGTGCGCGACCCGTCGGATCAGGCGGTGCAGCTGGTGGTGCTGGTGGTGCTGGAGCAGGTGCTGGTCGACGAGCAACTGGTGGACGAGCCCAGCATGACCTCGCTGGTGTCCGAGTAGTCGCTGATCTCGAAGGTCTCCGACTCCAGGTTCAGGATCTCCTCGGCGAGCGAGGCAAGGGACGTGTCGGCGGACATGGGAACTCCTTCCGGCGGTGGGGAACGGCCCGGCCGCGGCGGCCGGACCGGTGTGGCGGAGCGGGCGGCGCTGGTGCGAACGCGCCTTCTCCCCGGGCCAGTTCTACCGCGCGGCGCTGGCAGCCCCGGGTGCGCTCCGCTGACACCTCACTGACCGCCCGACCCGCGCGCCCGATCTGACCGCCCGATCTGACCGGCCGACCAGTCCGCCCGACGTGTCCCGAGGAGTTCCGCCCGATGACCCCTGCCGTGCCCACCGCCGTCGCCCTCGCCCGGGCCGCCGAGTTCTACCTGGACCTGCACCGCCATCCGGAGCTCGCGGGGGCCGAGGAACGCACCGCGGCCCGCTTCGCCGACCGGCTGGCCACCGCCGGGTACCAGGTGACCCGGGGCATCGGCGGCCACGGCGTGGCCGCCGTGCTGCGCAACGGGGACGGACCGGTGGTGCTGCTCCGCGCGGAGCTGGACGCCCTGCCGGTGGCGGAGCGGACCGGCCTGCCGTACGCCAGTACCGCGACGGCCAGGACGGCCGACGGCCGGACCGTCCCGGTGATGCACGCCTGTGGCCACGACGTCCACCTGGCCTGCGCCGCCGCGGCCGCGGCCGCCCTGGCCGAGGCGCGCGCGGGCTGGCGCGGCACCGTGCTGGTGGTCGGTCAGCCGGCCGAGGAGACCCTGGCCGGCGCCCGGGCCATGCTGGCGGACGGCCTCTACCGCCGCTTCGGGCCGCCCTCGGTGGTGCTCGCCCAGCACACCGCGCCGTTCCCGGCCGGGATGGTCGCCCACGGGCGCGGTCCGGTGATGGCCGGCAGCCGGACCCTGCGGGTGGTGATCCACGGCCGGGGCGGGCACGCCGCCGCGCCCCGGCTGGCGGTGAACCCGGTGGTGGCCGCGGCCGCCGTCGTGCTGCGGCTGGAGACGATCGGGTCCCGGGAGACCGGCCCGGCCGAGCAGGTGGTGGTCACCGTGGGTTCCCTGGAGGCGGGTGGCCAGGGCAACGTGATCCCCGACCGGGCCACCCTGACGGTGACCCTGCGGGGCTTCACCGAACAGGTCCTGGAGCGGGCCGCGGCGGCCGTGCGGGGGATCGTCCGGAGCGAGGCCGAGGCCGCGGGCACTCCCCGCGAGCCGGAGGTCGAGGAGCTGTCCCGCTCGGGCGTCAACGCGCCCGATCCCGTGCTGTCGCAGGCCCTCCGCGCGGCGCACCAGGAGCTGTTCGGACCGGAGCGGGTCGCCGACTGGCCGCCGTCCCCGGCCACCGAGGACTTCCCCCTGTTCGGGGAGCCGGGGGTGGGGCTGCACGGGGTGACGGGCATCCGGACCGCGTACTGGATGCTCGGCATGGTCGGTCCCGAGCAGTGGGCGGCGACCCCGGGCGCCGGAGCGGCGGAGAAGATGGCCGCGCTACCGGCCAACCACTCGCCCGAGTTCCGTCCCCACGTCCGCCTCACCCTCCGGACCGGCATCGCCGCGCTGTTCTCGGCGGCCACCGCCTGTCTCGGCCGGGGGTGACGGTACCCGCGCCCCCGCTCGGCCCGACCGAGCCGGTGCCATCGAGGGCGGGGCTGATCACGCGGTGTGCGGGTGTGCTCCGGTCCGGGGCTCGGCGGGCGCCGCCCCGGGCCGGAGGATCGAGGTCCTGTTCAGCAGGACTGGGTGGCCACCAGCGCGTCGTACGCGTCGTGGTCGTACTGGTAGCCCTTGGCGTTCGGGCCGTCGCTGCTCGGGTCACCGTGGTCGTCGACCAGGATGTCGTCCTGGTCGAGCGCGTAACTGACGTAGCCGTGCTGGAGCTTGTAGATCAGGTCCAGGCTGCCCACGTGGTACTGCGGCGCCGCTGCGGCGGCCGAGCAGCTGAAGTCGCCGAGCGCCGTCATGGCCAGGCGGCTGCCGGTGACGTTCATCCAGCCCTCGAAGACGTACGGGGCCGAGCTGCGCAGGCCGTTGGAGTCGGTGGAGTCGAACTCGTGGCCCATGCCGAGCTGTCCCTGTTCCGGGCTGGTGGTGTTGTCGGCGATGTGTGCGCTGCCGTCGGAGCTGCTCACCGTCTTGTCGAAGGTGTCGGACGCCAGCTGGTTCCACAGCCCCATCAGGTCACCGCTGTGGTGTCCCTGGTAGACGAACACGGGCCGGATGGCAGCGTTGGCGGCGCTGCCGACCGTGCTGAAGCAGCCGCCCGCGTTGGTCAGGCCGGCCGCGTCGAGCCGGGAGACCTCGGTCGCATCGTCGAAGTTCGCCAGCATCGAGTCCCAGGTGGCGGCGCCGAAGAACTGGATCGCCGCGATCTCCACGTCGACGTAACCATCCCGGTAGTTGGGGTTGTTGGTCTTGGCGAAGTCGCCGAAGCCGCAGATGCCCGAGGAGAAGTCGTTGGCGTCGTTGTAGGCGTAGTTCCCGCCGTAGCCCATGGCCGCTTCGAGCAGCGCGACCTTGTTCTGTTCGGTGCTGGTCAACTCGTGCCAGTCCGGGCCGTTCTTGAGCAGCAGCAGGGCCTCGGCGACGGGGCCTGCGACCAGCCTTCGAGGCCGCCGTCCGCGTCGGGCTCGTTGCCGCCCGCGATCAGGTTGCGGACCTGGGCCAACAACGCGCTGTCCACCGTGGTCCCGTTGCCGGCCTTGCTGCCCGGGCTCACCTTGTCGACCAGGGCGAGGTACTCCAACACCTTGGCCGCACCGATGTCGGTCGGATGGTGCCCGGGCGCGGTGTGTCGGGGGTCGGTGCCGCGAAGGCGATCAGCGGTGCCGCCACGGCGGAGTCGATGTCGGCCTGGGTGAAGGTGGGACCACCCCCGGAGGAGCCGGTGACGGTCAGGGTGTAGCCGGCGGTGTGGCTGCCGGAGGCGGCGGTGCCGGTGATGGTGATCGGATAACTCTCGGCCGGGACCGTGGAGTTGGTCGCGATCGACAGCGCCGAGGAGCCGCCCGCGCGCACCGAGGCCGGGCTGAACGAGGCCGTCGCACCCGACGGCAGGCCCGACGCCGTCAAGGCCACCGACTGCGCGCTGCCCGAGGTCACCGCGGTGCGGACGGTCACGCTCGCGCCGGAACCCGCCGCCACCGAGCCGGCGGCCGGCGCGGCCGACACCGAGAAGTCGTTGCCCGGCGCGCTGGTGGCGCTCGGGCTCCAGTAGTCGCCGGCCATCACGAGGTAGACCAGCATCTTGATGGTCTCGCCGTAGTACCCGTCACCGAAGGGGTTGATGGGCAGGTAGTTCCAGATCACGTCGGTCCACGCCTGGTCACCGGAGGCCATCGCGGCAGGGCCGACCGCGTCGCCGGCCTCCTCGGCCTGGTCGCTGGTCGAGTACGGCGTGCAGTCGAGGTTGGTGTGCGGATAGACGTTCTGCGGGTTGCCGCCCGACTCGCCCTTCAGGCAGGCGCTCTCCTTCCGCGCGAGCGCGTACTCGGTCGCCGCGGTCGAGCTGCCGTTGAGCAGCGCGTCGGTGCCCAGGTGCCAGGGCACCCGGATGGAGTTGTAGCCGACGATGTTGTCGGGCTGGTCCTCCTGGTAGTCGGCGGGGGCCGGCTCGGGGCTGGTGGTGTCCGCGTTCACCACGGAGTCGGAGAGCAGACCGGCGCTGGAGGAGTAGGCGCCGGTGAACTCGTTGTCCAACGCCTCGGAGCGCTGGATCACCTTGGTCCAGTCGTGCGCGGTGTCGTAGGCGGCGAAGGCGCGCAGGTGGTCGATCATCTGGTCGGACGGCCGGGTGTCGGTGTTCGGCCCGTCGTCCTCGCACTTCAGGTGGCCGTCGGGGGCGACGTCGTGGGCGTAGACGTCGGCCAGCCAGG
>NZ_JBVHLF010000071.1:26747-40274 GCF_055559155.1 Kitasatospora sp. NPDC024654 | reverse complement strand
CCCCCCCCCCCCCCCCCCCCCCCCCCCCCCCCCCCCCCCCCCCCCCCCCCCCCCCCCCCCCCCCCCCCCCCCCCCCCCCCCCCCCCCCCGGGCCGATCGTTCCTCGGGGGAGCTGGTGGCGCGTCACCACCCGGACGGGGACCGGGCGGTGACGCGCCACCGGGGAGGCGGACGGCGCTGCGTCAACGAGCCTGCGGGCGGCGGCTCCCCCGCCGCCCGAGGCTCACAGCACCGCGGCGGCGAGCGCCTTGCGGGCCCGCAGCGAGACGCGCTCGGCGCGCCGCCTCAGCCGGGCCACCCGCACCGCGCTGAGCACCAGGCGTTGGTGCTCAGCCTCGTGGAGGCGTTCTTGCATATGGGCGCGGGCCAGGGATTCCTGCATGAGATGCATTTCGAGGGTCCTGTTCTGGGCGGAGAGTTCGGCGGTCTGCTCGGTGCGGGCGCGGTGCCCTGTGGTGATGGCCATGTGGTGGTGGTCCTGCTCGTGACTGGTCGGGTAGGTGGACTGGAGCGCGGCATCGGCACGGGCGACGGCGATGCGGACGGAGTGGCGCAGTGCGTCGTCCGCCGGGGGGCATTCCCGGGGGACGGAAGCTGCTCGGAGTGCGGGGATCACGCCACGACCTCGGTCTTGCGCGGACGGCCCCGCGGCCGCTTCCGGGCCACCACGACACCCTGCACGAAGAGCTCGCCGCCCCAGACGCCCCACGGTTCGCGGCGGTCGAGGGCGCCGGCCAGGCAGGCCTCCTTCACCGGGCAGGTGCCGCAGAGGGACTTCGCGTACTCGACGTCGGCCGGGGTCTCGGCGAAGAAGACCTCGGGGTCGAAGGCACGGCAGGGGATGGTGGCGCCGAGTGCCTCGGCGTCGTCGAGCGCGGTGATCTGCATGAGAGAGCCTTCCGGAGGAGGGGGGAACGGAGCGGGGGCTGCCTTGGTCGGCGTTGTGGGCGGTACGGACGGGAGGGGCGGTGTGGTGACCGTGGACACTGGTTGCGTCTTCCTCGTCTGGAGTTCTGGTTCCGGTCCAGCCGACTGGTGGGCTGGACCGGAGGCCCCGAGGGGCCTGGTGGTCTGTCGTACCGGACAAAACAGAAGGGCCGCGGATCCCGGTATCGGGTTCCGCGGCCCTGGAAAGGTGCCGACCTGAGGGTGCCTCAGGTTCGCTCTCTCCAGGGTTCAGGCCCGCGGAAGGCCCTGTTCCGGATGGCCTCGGCGCCCATGGGGGCGGCCTTGGCCTGCTTGATCAGCTGCTCGTCCTGCTTCTCGGCTCCGGCACCGATGACCTGCAGATAGGCGCCGTGTTCGGCCTCCATCCGCGCTGCCTTCGGTGCCTTGGTCGGTCGACCGGCACGCAGCACGTGCGCGAAATCGACGTCGACCGAGACCCATCCGAGGGACAGACCGGTCTCGACACCCGTGCCCGTGCCACTGCCGGTGGCGACATCACTGCCGAGGGCACCGGGGAAGCAGACAACGCTGGCGTCGAGGCCCAGACCGCCGCGGACACCGGAGAACGACATGCCGAGCGCGGAGACACCCGCGAACGGCAGACGCACGGAAGCGGCAACGGCAGTCTGGCCAGTCAGGTCGGTGTTCATCTTCGTGGTCTCCACTGTCATCGCCTCCTCTCGGCGTCTCGCGGTGCCCAGTCCCCCGGGCTCCGGTGTTCGGATGTGGTCGGTCAAGCAGTCCTGCGGTCGAACGGTGCTGCGATGGAGCTTTGTTGCGCAGGAGAAAGCCAGGTCAGGAGTGCTCCTGATCGGCTCGCGGTCGCGTCCCCTTGACCGCTCCGGCAGGCTATTGCGCACCGCGTACGGCGCGCAAACTATTTTTCCGGCGAGTTTCAGGAGTACTCGGAAGAGTCACCCGGGGCATCGCCCGACGGGCCGTCCACCGGCTGGGGCGAACGGTCCGTGGGAGCCTCGCCCGGGAGGACGTCCACGGCCGCGGCCTGGTCGTCGTCCTCCTCCGGTTCTTCCCCCGCGCACAACGAGAGCACGGCGGACCCGTATTTGTCCAGCTTGAGCGCGCCGACCCCGGAGATCCGGGACAGCTCGGCAGTGCTGGCCGGGACATCCTCGGCGATCGCCATCAGGGTCGCGTCGGTGAAGACCACGTAGGCCGGCGCACCCTGCTTCTTCGCCTGCCGGGCCCGCCACTCGCGCAACCGCTCGAACAGCCCCTCGTCCATCGAGGAGGGGCAGTCCTCACAGCGGCGCAGCTTGCGCTCGACCGCCTCGGTCAGGGTGCGCCCACAGACCCGGCACTTGACCGGGCCCCGCGCCCGGCGACCCGCCGCACGCTCCCCACCGGGCTCCACGCTCCCCCGTGCGGCGGCGCCGCCGGAGCGGGCGCCGGGGGCGCCGGAGCCCGGCCGCAGGCCGTCCAGGAAGCGGGAGGGCTTGCGGCTCGCCCGGCCGCCCGGCGAGCGGGCCGGCGCCCAGGAGAGCGTGAGGTGCAGCCGGGCCCGGGTCACCCCGACGTAGAGCAGCCGGCGCTCCTCCTCCAGCTGCTCGTCGGTCTTGGCGTAGATGATCGGCAGGGTGCCCTCGGTCAGGCCCACCAGGAAGACGGCGTCCCACTCCAGGCCCTTGGCGGCGTGCAGCGAGGCCAGCGTGACGCCCTCCACCGCCGGCGCGTGCTGGGCGGCGGCCCGGGCGTCCAGCTCGGCGACGTAGGCGGCCAGGTCGGCCGGCTCGCCCGCCGAACGCCGCCCGGTCTCGAACTCCTCGGCCAACCGGACCAGCGCGGCCAGCGACTCCCAGCGCTCCCGGACCGCGCCGGACCCGGCCGGCGGAGTGGCGGTGAAGCCGCGGGTGGCCAGCACCGCCCGGACCTGGGCGGCCAGGTCCGGCGCGTCGGCGGTCAGCGGGTCGCTGCCGGCCCGGGCCGCGCCACGCAGCAGCAGGCCGGCCTCGCGCACCTCCGGCCGCTCGAAGAACCGCTCGGCGCCCTTGAGCTGGTACGGCAGCCCGAGGTCGGCCAGCGCCTGCTCGTAGACCTCGGACTGGCCGTTGGTGCGGAACAGCACGGCGATCTCGCTGGCCCGACAGCCGCCGTTCTCGGGGCCCCGCGCGAGCAGCTCCTTGATCCGGTGCGCGGTGCCCTCGGCCTCGGCGGGCTCGTCCGCGTACTCCACGTAGAGCGGCTCGGGGCCGGGATCGCGCTGCGAGACCAGCTCCAGCCGGTGCCGGGCCGCCTCGCCGCGGGCCTGCGCGAGCAGCCCGTTGGCCAGCCGGACCACCTGCGGGGTGGAGCGGTAGTCGCGGACCAGCTTGACCACCGTGGCGTCGGGGTGCCGGGTCCGGAAGTTCAGCAGGTGGTCGGGGGTGGCGCCGGTGAAGGAGTAGATGGTCTGGCTGGCGTCGCCGACCACGCAGAGGCTGCCCGCTCCGCCGAAGCCGCTGCCCAGACCCGTCCACTGGTCCAGCAGCCGCTGCTGGAGCGGGGAGACGTCCTGGTACTCGTCCACCGTGAAGTGGCGGTACTGGGCGCGCACCCGCTCGGCGATCTCCGGGCGGTCCTCCAGGATCGCCGCGGTGAGCAGCAGCACGTCCTCGAAGTCGATGACGTTGCGGTCGCGCTTGGTCTGCTCGTAGGTGGCGTAGACCCGGGCGATCTCGGCCGGGTCCCGGGGGGCGTCGCGGCCGGCCTTGACCACCGCGACCGGGTAGTCGTCCGGCACGATCTGGGTGACCTTGGCCCACTCGATCTCGCTGGTGAGGTCGCGCAGCTCGGAGCGCTGCACGCGCAGGCCGGTCCGCCCGGCGGCCTCGGCGACCAGCTGGACCTTGCGCTCCAGCAGCCGCGGCACCTCGCCGCCGACCGCGCGCGGCCAGAAGTACTGGAGCTGGCGCAGCGCGGCGGCGTGGAAGGTCCGGGCCTGCACGCCGTCCGCGCCGAGCTGGCGCAGCCGGCCGCGCATCTCGCCGGCGGCCCGGGCGGTGAAGGTGACGGCCAGCACCTGCTGGGGCTGGAAGACGCCGCTGCGCACCCCGTAGGCGATCCGGTGGGTGATCGCCCGGGTCTTGCCGGTGCCGGCGCCGGCCAGCACGCAGACCGGGCCGTGCAGGGCGGTGGCGACCGCCCGCTGCTCCGGGTCGAGGCCGGCCAGCACCGCGTCCGGGTCGGCCGGCCGACCGCCGTACCCGCCGGACGGCCCCCCGCCGGACAGGCCGGGGAGGTGCTGGGTACCGTACGCGTCGCCGGTCTGGAGCTCTTCCTGCATGCGGTCCATCCTCTCAGCCCGCCGGGTGGTCCCGGGCCGGTCCGGTCACCGGGACCGGGTGCGCGACATCCTGGCAGGTCCGGACCGGAGCCCGTCGCCGATTGTCCACAGGCCCGGTACGACCATCGGCCTGGCAGGATTGCGGGGACTCCCTGGAATCACCCGGCCACCCGGTGCGTTGTGCAGCAGGGCAGCCGCCCCCACCCTCGCGAAGGAGATTGTTCGATGACCGGCAGCGTCACGATGTACAGCACCACCTGGTGCGGCTACTGCCAGCGACTGAAGAGCCAGCTGGACCGCGAGGGGATCGGCTACACCGAGATCAACATCGAGAACGACCCGGAGTCGGCGACCTTCGTCGAGTCGGTGAACAACGGCAACCAGACCGTCCCCACCGTTCTGGTGACCGCCCCCGGCGGCGCCCGGACCGTGATGACCAACCCCAGCCTCCGCCAGGTCCAGGCCGCCCTGGTCGCCTGAGCCCCACCGGGCCCGGCCCCCGCCGGGGCCGGGCCTCGGCGTGCCCCGGCCGGTCAGGGGCCGGAGCGGGCGGTCAGTTCGCCCAGGCCGTAGACCAGCCGACAGCGGTCGGCCGAGTAACGGGTCTCGATCACCCGGACCGGGCCGCGGCCGTCGTAGGTCACCCGGGTCTGCACCAGCAGCGGCACGCCGGGACCGCCCTGGAACCACTGGGCCTCCTCCGGACCGGGCATCCGGGAGACCAGCTGGTCCACCGCGCCGATCTCGGTCCGGCCCAGCTCGACCAGCACCTGCTCGTCCCCGCCCGGCACCGGATCGGGCTCCATCAGCGCGGTTCCCGCCGCCAGCCCGGCCCGGTAGTGGCTCTCCTCGATCGAGTACGGCTCCCGGTCCATCAGCCGCAGCTGGCGGCGGACCACCACCGCCTCACCCGGCCGCAGCCCGAGCCGCTGCGCGACGTCCACCCGGGCCCGGACGATCAGCATCTCGAAGTCCACCGTGAGCGACCGGCCGGCCCGGTCCGCCTCGACCGCGTAGACCTCACTGGGCGCGGCCAGGCTGCTCCGCTGGGCCGGCAGCAGCCCACCGCCCGGCAGCGGTTCGAAGGCACAGTGGTCGAGCACCGGGTGCTCCTTCAGATAGGTGCCCTTGCCCTGCAGCCGGACCAGGCGCCCCTCGTTGACCAGCACGTCCACCGCCAGCCGGACGGTGTTGCGGGCCACGCCGTACTGCTGCTCCAGCTCGGACTCCACCGGCAGCGGAACGTCGCTGCGCCACTCACCGGCCGCGATCCGCCTGCGCAGATCGGCGGCCAGTCGCTGGTACTTGGGGGACGGAACGCTTCCTCTGGAGATGGTCACACGGGGAATGTAGCGATTCGGGTTCCGCCCTTTCAGCTAAACGGGCCAATATTGGCCAGGATTGCGGATTGCGCGAGCGACCGCACCGGCTCCCCGATCAGTCGTCGCCGAAATCATTCCAACCACCCGCGTCGAGGTCCGGCCCGCACCCGGCCGGGCGGCCCTGACCAGGGCGGCGGCGCGGCACTGATTGGCCGGAATTCTTCCTGGACACGGGCTTCACCCGGACCGGGCCGATCATTCCCGACCGGCAAAAGCCGGGAGGGGCGCACGGAAATTCCCGCACGCCCCTCCCGATAATCCGGCTACCAGCGCGCGGCCGACGGCAACGGCTCGCCGTACCAGCGCTCGATCAGGTGCCGCGCGATCGAGATCCCGGACGGCGGCAGGATCTCGCCCGACGCCATCCCGGCCCGCAGGTCCTCCCGGGAGAACCAGCGCGCCTCGGCCAGTTCCTCGCCGTCCACGGTGATCGCGGTACCGCCCGGCGCCGCCTTCCCACTGAAGCCCAGCATCAGGCTCGCCGGGAACGGCCACGGCTGGCTGGCCACGTAGCCGACCTCGGCCACCCGCACCCCGGCCTCCTCGAGGACCTCGCGGGCCACCGCCTGCTCGATCGACTCGCCCGGCTCGACGAAGCCGGCCAGGGTGGACCAGCGGCCCTCCGGCCAGATCGCCTGCCGGCCCAGCAGGCAGCGGTCCTCCTCGTCCGTGATCACCATGATCACCGCCGGGTCGGTCCGCGGGTAGTGCTCGGCGGCGCAGGAGGTGCAGCGCCGCAGGTGGCCGGCGCCGGCCTTCTCGGTCGGGTGGCCGCAGCGCGAGCAGAAGCTGTGCAGCCGGTGCCAGTGCTCCAGCGCGACCGCGTGCACCAGCAGCCCGGCGTCCCGGTCCGAGAGGGTGCCACCGACCTCGCGCAGCCCGGCCGGCCGGGCGTCGCCGTCCAGCCGTCCCGGCAGCGTCTCGCCGGCCAGCGCGAAGTACGACACGCCGTCCTCGTCGGTGCCGAGGAAGTACCGGTCGCCCTCGGTCGGCGCCTCGAAGGAGGGCAGCAGCACCAGCTCGGTGCCGGTCGCGGTGTCCACCACGAAGGCCTCGCCGCCGGAGATCGGCAGCACCTTGGTGCTGGGGTGGCTCCAGGCGGCGGCCAGCCACGGCTCGTCCAGCCGGTGCTCGGCGGCCCGGTCCACCCCGGCCCGGGCGAGCGGGAGCCGCAGCGGAAGTCCGGTCTCTGACGTGGTGCTCATGATGGTCTGTCCCCGATCACAGTGGGCCCGATCACAGCTGGTAAGGGTGGACGCCTGGCCGGCGCCGTCAGTTCGCATCGGCCGCGGCGGGCCGGAAGTGCTCCGCGAGGTCGCCCCAGAGGTACGCGGAGGCCTCCACCCCCTTGCGCAGCAGGCCGATCTCGACCTTCTCGTTGATCGAGTGCCAGCCGTCCGAGGGGACCGAGATGCCCAGGAAGAGCACCGGGGCGCCGAGCACCTCGGCCAGGTCGGCGGCCGGGCCGGAGCCGCCCTCGCGGGTGAACAGGATCTCCTGGCCGAAGGCCCGGCCCATCGCCCGCACGGTGGACTGCAGCGCCGGGTGGTCCAGCGGGGTCAGGCAGGGCCGGCTGGCGCCCTTGAAGACGATCTCGGACCGGACGCCGGCCGGGATCCGCGCCTCGATCCACTCCCGGACCAACTGCTGGATCTTCTCCACCCGCTGCCCGGCGACCAGCCGGAAGGACAGCTTGAGGTGCGCCTCGGCCGGCACGATGGTCTTCCGGCCGGGGCCGGTGTAGCCGCCCCAGACGCCGTTGACCTCGGCGGTGGGCCGGGCCCAGATCCGCTCCAGAGTGCTGTAGCCGGCCTCGCCCTGGGTGCCGTGCGACTTGGCCACCCGCAGCCACTGCGCCTCGTCGAACGGCAGCCGGGCGAAGAGCTCGCGCTCGCGCTCGGTCAGCTCGATCACGTCGTCGTAGAACCCGGGGACGTCCACCCGGCGCTCCGCGTCGTGCAGCGCCGCCGCCAGCTCGGCCGCCACCGTGGCGGGGTTGGGCACGGCACCGCCGAACGAGCCGGAGTGGATGTCGCTGTCCGGTCCGTACAGGTCGACCTGGCAGTCGGTGATGCCGCGCATGCCGGTGCAGACGGTCGGGGTGGTCTCGTTCCACATCCCGGTGTCCGAGACGAAGACCGCGTCGGCGGCCAGCCGGTCGGCCTCCCGGCGCAGCAGCGCGCCGAAGTTGGGCGAGCCGGACTCCTCCTCGCCCTCCACCAGCAGCTTGAGGTTGACGGCCGGCGCGGTCCGGCCGGTGGCCGCCAGGTGCGCCCGCAGGCCGAGGGTGTGGAAGAACACCTGGCCCTTGTCGTCGGCCGCGCCCCGGGCGTACAGCCGGTCCCCGACGGTCACCGGCTCGAAGGGCTCGGTGTCCCAGCCGTCCTCCTTGGCCGCCGGCTGGACGTCGTGGTGCCCGTAGACCAGCACGGTGGGCGCCCCGGGCTCGCCGGAGGGCCACTCGGCGAAGACCGCCGGCAGCCCGTCCGTCTCCCACACCTCGGCCACCGGGAACCCGGTCTCCCGCAGCTTCGCGGCCAGCCACTCGGCGGAGCGGCGGACGTCCTGGGCCCGGTCCGGGTCGGCGGAGACGGAGGGGATGCGCAGCCAGTCGGCGAGATCGGCGAGGAACGCGGCCTGGTGCTGGTCGAGGTAGGAGCGGACGACGCTGTCCGGGGTTTTCGTCATACGGACGACTTTAGTTCGCCGGTACGGCCGAACGCCGCCCCCGTCCGTGGCTCGGACCGGGGCGGCGCTGTAACCTCCGTCACGCTCAGCCGGTGCGGCGCAGCAGCGCGATCCGCGAGCGGGTCAGCAGGGCGGCCAGCAGCACGGCCAGCAACGGGACCGCCAGCAGGGTGACGGCGAGGTTGCTCCACGGGACGGCGATCACCACGTGGGCCGCCGGCGAGCCGGGGAAGCCGCTGCCCATCCCCTCCACCTTGCGCAGCGCCACCGCCGGCACGATCCCGCAGACCGTGCCGAGCACCGCGCCCATCGCGGCGATCACCCCGCACTGGAACCCGGAGAGCGTGCGCCGGATCCGCGGCGCGGCGCCGACCGCCGCCAGCGTGGTCAGGTCCTGCTGCGAGTCGGCCGAGGCCAGCCCGGTAGCGATGCCGGCCGCGCCGAGCGCGACCAGCGCGGCGAACCCGGTCAGCCCGAGCATGATCAGGCTGCTCTGCGGCTGGAAGCCGCGCTCGATCCGGAAGCTGTAGGTGCTCCCGGTGGCCCTGCTGACCGCGGCGTTCGCCCGCTGCTCGGCGCTGCCGGACGGGATGGTCGCGGGCAGCCAGACCGAACCCTGGTCGGAGCTGGTGAGGCCGAGCGCGCTGACCGTCTGCGGCGTCAGGTAGGCCTGCGCGGCCGGGTTGTCGACCTTGACGGCCACCGCGTCCACCGTGACGTCGTGGTGCGGCGGCGGCCCGTCGGAGCTGGAGGTGTTCGGCGGGTAGGGCTCGCTGAGCCGCAGGACGACCTTGCCGTTCTCCACCAGGTCCGGGTCGAAGACCACCACCTTGCCCTGCGCGGCGGCCTTCTCGACGGCGTCGTCGTGCAGCGCGAACAGGTTGTGCAGCACCTCCGGGCCGCCGCTGACCAGCGCGCCGAACCAGCCGCTGTAGCTCCGGCCGCAGCGCGGGTCCGAGGCGTACCGCTCGCGGTCCGTGAGGCTGGGGCTGGCCAGGCCGTCCAGCGGGCAGCGCCGGTCGACCGGGGCCAACACCGACACGTCGCCGCAGCTCCCGTCGGTCCGGCAGTCGCCGTGGTACTGCACCATGCCGATGTCCGCCCGGGTGCCGAGGTCGGGGATCGACTGGGCGACCGCGTCGCGCTCGGCCGGCAACAGGCTGGGCCCGTGGCCCGGGGAGTAGGCGGTGGTCAGGGTGACCGCGCCGCGCGGGGCCGACGGCGTGTACTCCTCGCGCTGCTCCTGCTGGCTGCTGGCGGAGTAGATGCCGACCGCCACCGAGCCGGCCACCGCCGCCATCACCGCGGCCACCGCGGGCGCGGTCCGCCCCCGGTGGCGGACGGAGTCGCGCAGCGCCAGCCGCGGTCCGAGCGGCAGCCAGCGGCCCAGCCTGCCGAACAGGCCGACCACCATCGGGGTGCAGGCCACCATGCCCAGCTCGGCGATCATGGAGCCGCCCAGCACGACCGTGCTGCGGCTGCCGAGCCCGCCGGTGGCGCCGTACAGCGCCAGCGCCGCCCCGCCGGCCAGCATCAGCAGGCCGAGCGCGGCGAGCTTCCTGGACGGCGGCTTGACCCCGCCACGACCGGTCAGCGCGGCCACCACGTCCTGTCGGGCCGCCTGCACCGCCGGCACCACGGCCGCCAGCAGCCCGGTGACCAGGCCGAGCGCGGCGATCCCGATCAGGTCCAGCGGCTGGAGCCCGAGGTGGCCGAACCGCCGGCCGGCGTACTCCTCGGTCCACGGCCGGGTGACCACCACCAGCACGACGGCCAGCACCACCCCGACCACCGCGCCGGCCAGCCCCAGCACCACGCCGCCGCCGAGCACCACGGCCCGGATCTGCCCGCGGTCCCCGCCGCCCGCGGCGAGCAGGCCGAGCTGGCGCCGGGAGCGCCGAGCGCCGACCGCGAAGGCCGGGCCGGCCAGCAGCACGATCTCCAACAGCGCCATCCCGGCCACGGTCGCCATGATGACCACGTGGGTCCGGTTCAGGTAGTCGCCGCCCTGGGGGTCCTCCTGGGCGTAGTACGGCACCGCGGAGCGCGGCGGCGGGTCGAGCAGCACGCTGCGCGAGGCCACCGTGAAGCCGTACTTGTTGAACTCCTGGACCTTGGCCCAGTCCACCGTCGCGCCGGCGGGCAGCTGGACCAGCCAGGAGTTCGGGCCGGTCTGGTTCTGCTCGTCCAGTGCGGCCAGCTGGCCGGGGCGCGCGACCAGGCCGACGGTCTTGAGCTGGTTCGGGTCCTCGACCACGCCGGTGATGGTGAACGGCCGGCTGTCCAGGCCGCGCAGCGTGGTGCTGCCGCCGATCTCCAGCTTCGACTGGTCGAGGAACTGCCGGGTGACGGCGACCTCGTGGTCGGCGGTCGGCGCCCGGCCCTGGACGATGTCGAGCTTGCCGTGCCAGACCGGGTTGCCGAGATCCGCCTCACCGGTCTCGGTGCGCAGCAGGCCGTCGACGGAACTGGCCAGGCCCATCGCGTCGTAGCCCGCCACCGGCGTCAGCACCGAGCCGGCCGGCAGCAGCTGGCCGACCAGCGTCGCCGGGTCGGTGGCGAGGCTGCGCCGCTGCTCCGGGGTGGACTGCTGGCCGGCCGTCGGCTGCCGCTGGTCGGTGCCGTCGCCCGGGTCGGGCGCCTGGAGCACGATGGAGCCGGGGTTCTGCAGCTGGACCAGGGCGTCCGCCCGGCCCATCAGGCGGTCGGCCCGTTCGGCCGGGGTCAGGACGGAGCTGCGGTAGACCACGTCGGCGCCGGCCACGCCGAGCACCGGGAGCGCGACCATGGCGAGGACCAGGGCGCTGCGGCCCTTGGCGCGCAGCGCGTCCCGGCGGGCGATCCGCAGGGCGACGCGCCAGGAGGCGAGGCTCACTCGGTCACCGGCCCGTTCAGGCTGTTGGTGGCCGCCGTGACCAGCAGGGTCTCGGCGCTCTGCCGGCCGGTCTCGTCGACCATCCGGCCGTCCCGCAGGAAGACCACCCGGTCCGCCCAGGCGGCGTGCCGGGCCTCGTGGGTCACCATCATGGCGGCGGCGCCGGCGTCGCAGCGGGCCCGCAGGACGGCCAGCACGGTCTCGCCGGTGGTGGAGTCCAGCGCGCCGGTGGGCTCGTCGGCGAGCACCAGGCGACGGTCGCCGATCAGGGCGCGGGCGATCGCCACCCGCTGCTGCTGGCCCCCGGACATGTCGTCGGGGAACCGGTCGGCCAGCTCGGGGATCCCGATCTCCTCCAGCGCGGCCAGCGCCTCCCGGCGGGCGGACCGGGCGGACCGGCCGTCCAGCTCGCGGGGCAGCGCGATGTTCTCGGCCGCGGTGAGCGCCGGGATCAGGTTGTAGTCCTGGAAGACGTAGCCGATCGAGCGGCGGCGGACCTGGGCGAGCCGTTTGCGCGAGAGGTCGCCGAGCGACTCGCCCTCGACCAGGACCTGGCCGGTGGTCGGGCTGTCCAGCCCGCCGGCCAGGGTGAGCAGCGTGGACTTGCCGGATCCGGAAGGCCCCATCACGGCGACGAACTCACCGGGGTGGACGTCCAGGTCGATGCCGCGCAGGGCGTGCACCTCGGCGGCGCCCTGCCCGTGCACCCGGGTGACCCCGGCGAGGCTGAGCACCGGTCGGGTGCCGGCGGGTGGCTGGTTCTCGGTCAAGACAATCCCCCAGCGGTTGCGTGTTTCAGAATGTCGGACGGGCCGTCAGGCCCGGGTGCGGCGGCCACGGGCCGGCGCGGTGGAAGCGGGACCGGGCTCGGCGACGGGCCGTTCCCGGTAGCTGGCGAGCCGGGTCTCGCAGTGGTCCAGCCAGCGGACCTCGGCCTCGGTCTGGAAGATCAGCTGATCGAGTACCAGCAGCCAGGCCAGGTCGGAGCGGCCGTCCGCGGCGGAGCCGACGGGCTCGCCGGCCAACGCCCGGGCCTTCAACCGGGTGTAGTCCTGCAGCGCCTTGACGCTGTGCCTGCGCTGCGCCTGGACGACGGCGTGCACGTCCACCCCCGGGACGGTCACCGCCATCGCGAGCTTGATCGCCAGTTCGTCCCGGGGCGGGCTGTTCCGCGGCACCGGGGTCTCGAACCAGTCGCGCAGTTCCGCGCGTCCCTTCTCGGTGACCGCGTAGAAGAGGTGTCCCTCCTCGTCCTCGCCGTCCGGGACGACCAGGCCGTCGCGCTCCAGGCGACCGAGCGTGGTGTAGACCTGTCCGACGTTGAGCGGCCAGGTGGCCCCGGTGCGGGCCTCGAATTCGGTACGCAGCTGATAGCCGTAGCGCGGTCCCTGGTCGAGCAGGGCGAGCAGGCCGTGGCGGATGGACATACCAAGTATGTATACCCGGTATGTGGTCGCGGCTCAAGCTCGTCACTACCCGGGAGTACCGTCGTCGTCTGTGAGCCCTCTGCGCATCGCGACCTTCAACCTGCTGCACGGTCAGCCGCTGGCCGCCGACGGCAGCCCACTGCCCTATCCGGACGAGGCGGGCGACCCCCTGCACGAGGCGATCGCCGCGCTGGACGCCGACGTACTGGCGCTCCAGGAGGTGGACCGCTACCAGCAGCGCTCGGGCCTGACCGACCAGAGCGCGGTCGCCGCCAAGGCGATGGGGGCCGCCGACTGGCGGTTCGCCGCCGCGCTGCACGGCCGGCCGGCGCCGGTGGCCGGCTGGCTGCGCGACCCGTCGGTGACCGGACTCCAGGTCTACGGTCCAGACGAGCTGGGCAGTGCCGCAGACCGGCCCGCGTACGGCACCGCGCTGCTCAGCCGGCTCCCGGTGCGGCACTGGCGGGCCCGGCGGTTCGCCCCGGCACCGTTCGGGCTGCCGCTGCGGGTGGCCGGCCGGCGCGGCCTCACCCCCGTGCCGGACGAGCCGCGGGCCGCGCTGGCCGCGGTGCTCGAGGGCGGGAGCGGGCCGTTCACCGTGGTCGCCACGCACCTGTCCTTCGTGCCGGGCTGGAACATGGCGCAGCTGGCCGGGATCCGCCGGTGGATCGCCGACCTGCCCCGGCCCTACCTGGTGCTCGGCGACTTCAACCTGGTCGGCGCGGTGCCGCGGACGGTGCTCGGCGGCGCGGCGGCGCTGGACCGCGGGCCGGCCGCGCGCAGGGTCCGCGAGCTGCGCGCGGCGCGACGGGCCCGGACCGGGGGGGGGCCCGGGGGGGGGGGTGGGGGGGGGGGGGGGGGGGGAGGGGAGGAGGGGGGGGGGGGGGGGGGGGGGGGGGGGGGGGGAGGGGGGGGTGGAGGGGAGGT